>JBBDHT010000041.1:0-13457 GCA_040880765.1 Acidimicrobiia bacterium
TACGAGGACCCACCCCCACGGACGCTTTCGTGTGACGATCACGACTCGCGAAGAGTACATCGCAACGCGTCTTGTGCGATCAGGCTTCCGCCATCACCAGGCCCATCCCGGTCGCAGTCTCGAGGTAGGAGAGACTGTCGTCCCAAACCGCGCGCGGCGAATCGGCGAAGACGGCGATCCCTGCTGCGAGCGCTATCCCCGAAAGGAATCCGGCACGGTCGACGATGGTCAGCTCTCGTTTCTTCGTCGAAACCAGACAGGCCGCGTAATCGGTATAGGACTTGCCCAACAGCACGGTATGCGGGCCGAGCGGAACGCTGTCGACTTGAGTGGCGCCCACCGGTCGGGCGAAACGCACCGAGTCACCCGTTCCCGGGGGGTAGTCGGGATGGGCAGCAGCGGCCACATCTACTTTCCGCTCCCTTGCCGCCATCGCAGCGGCAAGACCGGAAATAGAAGCTCCCGAGACTCTCACACCCTCAGCGACGTCGTTGCCGTCCCAAATCAGGGGTAAGCCGAATTGGCGCGCCTGCTCGGGTGCTGCCGGGCCGGAACCAACCAGGACATCGAGTCCGGATGGGTCGTCGACGACTCTGAAGCTTCGCGACTTGGCCGGACCGACAACTACCACGAGGTCTGTGAGCGGATCGGCAGCCAGGGAGTGTGCGGCGCGTACGGAGTGGTCGCCACCGCCAATGAGGACTCCAACTTTCATCGAGGCTCGACCGGTCGCCACTCCGGTTCCGGAACATCATCGCTTCCCCGCTTGAACAAGGCGATGATCACAGCCGCTGCGGCTCCAACGATGAGAAGTGGTGAAAATCGGTTCACAAGATTTCAGTCTATGTCCGGAAGAGGGGTAGGCCGTGATTCCCGGCGCCCTGGTGATCACATGTGATCACTGATTCATTAGGAACGCGGATCAACCGCTGGTGTCGACGGGTTGATGCTCCTCGGTGGGAAGGTCGGCCAGGTCTTCGGAGACGCCATTGCGGTAGTCGGCCGGCGGGTGGAGCACCGGAGGTAGTGCCTGGGCTGCTGTCGGGTTGTAGGTCTCCTCGAGGACCACGATCTCGAGACCGCCGACTACGTCCGACACCAGGTTGTAGATGACAGCCCCTAGAACCGTCGAGCCGGTCATGACCACCCACCAGACGATGGCACCAAACACCAGGGCCCGGAAGAACTGCTCGACATTGGCGAAAGGCTCTGAGCCCTCCTCGATGAGGGTTATCTCCACCATGAATTCGGTGATTCCGTCCGGGATGCCGGCACGGTCGATAACCGACCAGAAGATGACTGCGCCCAGCACGAGGGCGATAGCCAGCACGGCCCACACCAGAGCGGAGACCTTCAACGAGGTCCATGGGTCGATTTTTCGGATAATGCGTCTTACGCGGCGAACAGTGGCCATGAGCGCTCCTGGTATCTCAGCAAAGTCTAAGGGAGATCCCTGCTATCCCAACGTTTGTCGATCGGGTCCGGTTCCTCATTCGTCGTCGTCGTTGTGGACGATGACGAATGCTGTGAGCTTCGCCCCGCCACCGAGATCGACGACTTTGACCCCTGTCGAATCTCGTTTCTGCCGGGAGATCTTGGCAACTGTTTGACGAAGCCCGGTGCCTTTCGACGAGATGAGGAAGACTTCATCCTCCTTGGTGACAGCCAGCGCTCCCACCAACTCGCCCCGGGCCTTGGTCAGCTTGTAGGCCTTGACTCCAAATCCGCCCCGGCCCTGCTGTCGGAACTGGTCCATCGCAGTACGCTTCCCGTAGCCGCCTGAGGTGAGCAGCAGCAACTCGTCACCGTCGACGTCGGACACAGCACCCACTACCTCGTCTCCATCACGGAGTTTGATCCCGCGCACGCCCTGGGTGGCACGGCCCATCGGTCTGAGATCGGATTCGGCGAACCTGATTCCCTGCCCAGCCCGGGTGAAGATCAAGAAGTCGTTCTGCCCGTTTGTGGTGCGGACCGAGACCAGTTCGTCGCCTTCGGTGAGGTTGATCGCCACCAGGGTCGAGTTCCTCGAGTCGTACTCCTGGAACCCGGTCTTCTTCGCCTGTCCGTTCTTGGTGACCATCACCAGGTATCGGCCGGTCTCGTAGTCGCGGGTGTCGATCACAGCCTGGATGACTTCGTCCGGCTCCAACGGAAGCACCGACTGGGCCATGACTCCCTTGGCGGTGCGGGACTGGCGCGGAATCGAATGGGCCTTGATTCTGTGAACCAGGCCCTTGTTGGTGAAGAACAAGAGATAGGCGTGTGCGGTGGTGTGCACCAGATGGCGGACAACATCTTCCTCCTGGACCTCGGCGGCCTTGATGCCCCGGCCACCCCTCCCCTGGGTTCGGTAGGTAGACGCCGGCACCGACTTGACGTAACCGGCTTCGGAGACGGTGACGATCAGCTCATCATCGGCGATGAGGTCTTCGAGGCTGAGGTCGCCCTCATCGGGAATCAGCTTGCTGCGACGGGGCTCGCCGAAGTTCTCCTTGATGTCCTCGAGTTCGTCGCTGATGATCTTCCAGCGAACCTGGGGGTCGGCAAGGATCGCCTTCAATTCGGCAATAGTCTCGTGGAGCTCTGCGAGCTCGGAGCGGAGTTTGTCGACTTCGAGGGCGGTGAGCCTGCGCAGCGGCATGTCCAGAATCGAGTTCGCCTGGACTTCGGAAAGCTGGAATCGCTCGATCAGGTTGGTGCGGGCCTCGGCCGTGTCCTGCGAACCGCGGATGATCTTGATCACTTCGTCGATGTTGTCGACGGCGATGATCAGTCCCTCGAGGATGTGGGCGCGAGCCTCGGCCTGGTCGAGACGGAACCGGGTGCGGCGCTCGATGACCTCCATCTGGTGGTCGAGGTAGTACCCGATCATCTCCGCGATGTTCAGCGTCCTCGGCACCCCGTCGACCAGAGAGACCATGTTGTAACCGAAGGAGTCCTGGAGTGGTGTCCCTTTGTAGAGCTGGTTGAGGACGACCTGGGGTACGGCGTTTTGCTTCAACTCGATGACAAGACGGGTACCCACGCGATCGGATGACTCGTTGCGAACCTCGGCGATGCCATTGATCCTCTTCGCGTCGACCAGATCCTTAACCTTGGCAATGACACGTTCGATCGAGACCTGGTACGGCAATTCGGTGACGACGATGGCGGTGCGCCCTTTCCGCACCTCCTGGATGTCACACGCCGCCCGTATCTTGACCGACCCGCGGCCGGTGGTCAGAGCGTCACGGATTCCCCCCACACCGACGAGGAACCCGCTGGTGGGAAAATCGGGCCCTTTGATGAACTGCATCAGCTCCTCGGCCGACGCGTCGGGATTGGCGATGGTGTGGAGGCAGGCGTCGATGACCTCGTTGAGATTGTGAGGCGGGATGTTCGTAGCCATCCCGACTGCGATTCCCTGGGAGCCATTGACGAGAAGGTTGGGAAAGCGGGCTGGCAGAACGGCCGGCTGTTGCATCTCGCCGGAGTAGTTGTCGACGAAGTCGACTGTGTCCTCCTTGATGCCCTCGAGAAGGTGGGTGGAGAGTTTGGTAAGCCGACACTCGGTGTATCGAGCGGCGCCAGGGGGGTCGTCGATGGTCCCGAAGTTGCCCTGCGGGTCGATGAGAAGATGGCGCATCGAGAAGTCCTGACCCATCCGCACCAGGGCGTCGTAGATGGCCTGATCGCCGTGCGGGTGGTAGTTACCCATCACGTCGCCGACCACTTTCGAGCACTTGCGGTGCGCGGAACCGGGCCCGATATTGTTCTCGAACATCGAGTAGACGATGCGTCTCTGCACAGGCTTGAGCCCGTCACGGACGTCGGGGAGGGCCCTGGAGACGATCACCGACATGGCGTAGTCGATGAAGCTCTGCTCCATCTCGTGGGTTATCTCGACCTCGGAGTCGCCGTGGTGAATTGGTGTTGTTGTGTCGTCAGTCATATGCGGCTCTCAAATGTCCAGGAAGCGGACGTCGTCGGCGTTCTGTTGGATGAAGGACTTCCGTGAGGCGACGTCGTCGCCCATCAAAGTGACGAAGACTTCCTCCGCCCGCGCGGCGTCTTCCATATCGACACGGAGCAGGGTTCTCGTCTCGGGGTTCATCGTCGTGTCCCACAATTCGGAAGGGTTCATTTCGCCGAGCCCTTTGAACCGAGTGGGTTTTACATTCGGGTGTGACTTCTTGAACTCATCGAGCTGGTGCTCGTCTTTCAGGTAATGCACCTTCGAGCCCACCTTCACCCGGTACAGGGGCGGCTGGGCAACGTAGACGAACCCCGCATCGAGCAGGCCGCGCATGTGGCGGAACAGAAGGGTGAGCAGCAGCGTCCGGATGTGCGAACCATCGACGTCGGCGTCGGTCAGGACGACGATCTTGTGATAGCGGGCCTTGGTGATGTCGAACTCTTCGCCGATGCCGGTGCCCATCGCAGTGATGATGTCCTGGACCTCGGCGTTCTGCAGCGCTTTGGCCAGGCGTGCCTTCTCTACATTGAGAATTTTCCCTCGGATAGGCAGGATCGCCTGGATCGAGGAGTCCCGCGCCGACTTGGCGGGTCCGGCTGCCGATTTCCCCTCGACGATGAACAGCTCGGACTCGCCGGGGTCACGGCTCGAGCAGTCGGCGAGCTTGTCGGGGAGGCCGCCTGATTCCAGACCGGACTTGCGCCGGGTCAATTCTCTTGCCTTCCGTGCAGCCTCGCGAGCTTTGGCCGCGTTGATCGACTTCTCGACGATCCGCCGCGCCTCGGGCGAGTACTTCTCCAGCCATTCGGGCAGCTTGCGATTCAGGGCCTTCTCGACATAAGACCTGATTTCTGTGTTACCCAGCTTGGTCTTGGTCTGACCCTCGAATTGAGGTTCCTTCACCCGCACCGAGATGACTGCGGTGAGGCCCTCGCGGACATCTTCACCGGTGAGGTTCAGGTCCTTTTCCTTGAGAAGTCCCTTGGCCCGTGCGAACTCGTTGATCGACTTGGTGAGCGCCTTGCGGAAACCTTCCTCGTGCGTCCCGCCTTCGTGGGTGTTGATGTTGTTGGCGAAAGACAGCACCGATTCGGTGTACGAAGTGGTCCACTGCATGGCCACATCTATCTCGGCGTCCTCACCTATGTCCTCGATGTCGATGATGTGGGCGTGAATCGGCTCACGCTTCGAGTTGAGGTGCTTGACGAAGTCGACCAGGCCGCCTTTGTAGTGAAACTCCTCGGTGACAGTCTCCTCGCCGCGCTCGTCGGTCAGCGTGATCTGGACGCCTTTGTTGAGGAATGCGGTCTCCCTGAGCCGCGAGGTGACGACTTCGGCTTCGAACTCGATGGTCTCGGTGAAGGTGTCCTCCGCCGGCCAGAACCGGATCGTGGTTCCGGTCTTCTTGATCGGCTTTCCCTTCTTGGGCTCCTTGGTCTCGGGGACGCCGTCCTCGAAGTTCTGTGTGTAGACGTGCCCGTCCCGACGGACCTCTGCTTCGAGACGCCTGCTGAGTGCGTTGACCACCGAGATACCCACTCCATGGAGCCCACCGGAGACGGTGTAGGCGCCCTGGCCGAACTTGCCTCCGGAGTGGAGGGTGGTGAGGACTGTTGTCAACGCCGAGAGCTTCGACTTGGCCATCCGGTCGATCGGGATCCCCCGACCGTTGTCGGACACTTCGACTCCACCATCGGCGAGAAGCCGGACGTTGATCTGATCGCAATAGCCTGCCATCGCCTCGTCAACCGAGTTGTCGACGACCTCCCAAATGAGATGATGCAAACCTCTGGGGCCCGTCGACCCGATGTACATGCCGGGGCGTCTCTTGACCGCTTCGAGACCTTCGAGGACACTGATATCCTTGGCTTTATAACTGTCGCGTGTAGCCGTCACGACCCTCCTCGTTGCTGACTTGTGATTCCGGGATGGAATTGGTGACCTGGCTGGAAATCCGCCACCGGGCGGGAAACTTTCACATGTGTCATTCTACTTAGAATTACAGCCAAAACCGAATCAATGGAAGCCCTTTTCAATGTGGCGGGCGGACATCCACCTTGTCGATCAGGCCAGGGCCGAATCTCGCTGTGATCGCCTCCAGCAAATCCTCGGATCCGTACTTCAAGAAAGCGACGAGAGACGGCGAGCTCGCCTCGACAACCAGGGTCGTGCCCTGAATGGTGACCGGTTTCGACCGCCCTACCCACGGTTGGCCGGCGAAGTCATCCCACTCGTCTCGTATCCGCCCGACCAGGAGCGGATCGGGCAAACCGAGCCGACGGAACATGTCCTTCATGGCAGACCCGAATGAGCTCATGTCGTTGCCGTCACTCACGGTGCAGCCCCCCATCGACGGTCCAAACGACACCGACCACCGGAACCTCGTCGGGACGGGCTGAGGTCACCAGAGTCTGGGTGTCAGCTGGAAGCGCGCCCGCCAGAGCTGCGGAACGCTCCGGGTCCAACTCGCTGAACACATCGTCGAGCAGCAGGACCGGGGGGGCACCGGTGGCATCGGCGATGAGCCGGTGGGCAGCGAGCTTGATCGCCAGCGCCATTGTCCGCTGTTCACCCTGACTCCCGTGAACCCTCACGTCGTGGTTGTCCAGAATCAGCACGGGCTCATCTCGGTGCGGGCCGACGGTGGTGACTCTCCGCTCAAAATCAGAGTGGCGTGACTCTTTGAGGCTGCCAATCATCGACTCGGTGAATGCCGCCGCGCTACCGCCGATAAAGCGGTCCACCGGCCAGGTTGTCTCGTAACGGATGTCGACGGCTGACGACTCCGAGTTGGATATCTCGCGGTATGCAGCTGCGAGGAGCGGCGTCATCCCCTCGACGACCCGGGAACGGCGCAATGCCACCTTCCCTCCTGCCTGGGCCAGCCGGGCGTCCCAGACATCGAGCGAGGCGTGGTCGCGCTGGCCCGATTTGAGAAAGGCATTGCGCTGTCGCAACGAACGGTCAAAGTCTGCCTGGTCCACATAGGCGGCGGGCCACAACTGAACTGCCACCTCGTCGAGAAGGTCGCGCCGGTAAACAGGTCCCCGCTTGATCAAGTCGAGGTCCTCGGGGAGAAAAGCAACAACCCGGAGGACACCGAGCATGTCGGAAGTTCGTCGCAAGCGCTGTTTGTCGACCTGGGTGCGCCGGGCACCCTGCCGGGGAATTTCGATTTCGATGAGGCGGTCCCGCTCAGCCGACGAGACCCCGGCCCGGATGATGGCCGAATCGGCTTCGTCAGCGATAAGCGCGGTGTCGGGTGCCTTGCGGAAGGATCGAAGAGTGGCCATATAGGAGATCGCCTCTAAAAGGTTCGTCTTCCCCGCACCGTTGGGGCCGACGAGGACATTGACGCCGTCTTCGGGCTTCCAATCAAGCTGCGGGTACGACCGGTAATCCCCTAGCGCCAGCCAATCGATTCTCATCTTTCACTCCCTGCACCAGCCGTCAGCGGCAAGACGATGGCTTGTTATCGCAACGAGAGGTGAGAAGACATGGTGTTGGGGGCCAACCTGGACGGGACACTAGACCCTGACGGGCATCAGCAAGTACAAGAACTCCTCATCCGAACCCGAGTCGACCACGCTTGGCTTGAAGGCGTCAATCACGCGGATCCGGATCTTGTCACCGGTGATCGCTCCGACTCCGTCCTGGAGATAACGAGGGTTGAAAGCAATTGTCACATCTTCGTCGGTACCCGTGAACTCACCGGGAATGTGCTCGGACTCACCTCCCACGTCCTGTCTGGTGACGGTCACCTCGACACCTCCCTCGACGAGCTTTAGCCGCACCGGGATGTGGTCTTCGGCTACCAGCGTCACCCGCCCCAGAGCATCGAGCAACTCCTCTTTCTCGACGATCATCTGATTCGGATACGACTCCGGAAGCAACGATTGGTACTTGGGGAAGTTGCCGTCGATCAGCCGCAAACGGAGTACACCCTTGTCGGAGCTGAATACCGCCTCGCGCTCGCGCAGTTGGGCTGTCACCTTGCTCGACCCGATCGTCCTCGGCAGCTCGCGCAAACCTCGGGCAGGAACCAGGCCGGACCCTTCCAACCCGACCCCGGGGACTTCCCGCTTTGCCAGCCGGTAGGAGTCCGTGGCGACCATCCTCAAACCTGCCTCCGTGCCCTCGAAGAGGACACCGGTCAGGATGGGCCGGGCAGCGTCCCCTGAAGCTGCGATAGTCACCTGGCCGATAGCGTCTGCAAGCTGTTCGCCGTCTACCTCGACCCCATCGGTGACAAGGTCCTCCTGGGTGGGGAAGTCGTCGACATTGAGCGGTCGCAGGTTGAACCGGGGCCCGTTCCCCTGAATTTCGATCTCGCTCTCCGTAACGCCGATCGTCACCTCGCCCTGGGGCATTTTCCGCACCGCCTCGGAGAGGAGACGGGCCGGGATCACAGCTCGGCCCTCTTCGATCACATCTACTTCGGTCGATGTCTTGACTGTCACATCGAGATCAGTACCTGTGACCCGGAGTGTGTTTCCGGAGACCTCACAGAGCAATCCTTGCAACACGGGAAGAGCGGTGCGGGTGCCTACAGCCCGGTTGGCTCTGGTGAAGACGTCTGCGAGATCGTCTCGCTCGGCTCGGATTCTCACAGGTGGTGGTCCCTTCTTTTACTTCTTAAACTATTCATTTAAAGAGTATTAGTCGTAGTAGGGGGCTGTGGATTTGTGGATAGCCCTCGATAAAGACGGTAGTCGTTGCTTGTTTGCCTGTTGAAGGTGCTGGGGATGGAAAGTGCATAAACCAGCATCATCTGTGCATTACCTGATTGCCTGTGGGTATGCCTTCACCTTTCCTCAGGTCCTGTGTGAGTTGTGTGACCCTGTCGAACACAGCCCGATCCGAGCGCAAAACGCGCTTCACCTTGTCGACCGAGTGGAGGACGGTGGTGTGGTCCCGGTTGAAAGCCTGCCCGATCTTGGGCAGGGAAAGGTCGGTCAGCTCTCTGCAGAGATACATCGAAACTTGACGGCACATTACGAGGGGTTGGCGTCGGCTGGGGCTCAAAACGTCGTCTACGGAGAACCCGAACGAACTAGCGGTCGTCCTGATGATCTCGTCAGGGCCGAGGGCGATGGGTTCGTTTGCAGTCACCATGTCCTGGAGAACCCGCTGCGCGGTCTCGAGGTCGATGTCCCGGCGGTTGAGGGCCGACCATGCGGTGACTCTTGTCAGGGCGCCTTCCAGCTCTCGGATGTTGTCCGACACCAACCCGGCGATGTACTCCAGCACCGCAATCGGCACCGGTCGCGGCGCGAACTCGGCGTTGGTCTTGAGGATGGCCAGCCGCGTTTCGACATCGGGCGGCTGGATGTCGGTGAGAAGTCCCCATTCGAAGCGGCTGCGGAGGCGACTCTCCAGGGAGGAGAGGTTCCGGGGATGACGATCGGAGCTGATGACCATCTGCTTTCCGGATTCATACAGGGAATTGAAGGTGTGGAAGAACTCCTCGAGGATCTGCTCTTTGCCCTCGAAGAACTGTACGTCATCGAGCAGAAGGAGATCAACCCCCCGGTATCGGTGTTTGAAGTCTTCGGCTCGTTTTCGACGGATGCAGTCGATGAAGTCGTTGAGGAAGTTCTCCGACGAGACGTATCTGACAACCAGGTCGGAGTACATCTCCGAAGCGTGATGACCGACCGCGTTTAGCAAGTGGGTCTTCCCGAGGCCAGCGGCCCCGTAGATGAAAAGTGGGTTGTAGTGGGCGCCCGGTTGTTCGGCGACGGCCATCGCAGCCGCCCAGGCGAATCGATTCGACTGCCCCACCACAAAGCTCTCGAACTGGTAACGGGAGATCAGGTTGGTCTCGGGTCCGGTGGTTGCCTTCTGCATGGATGCGGGTAGCTGGTCCGGTATGTCGTCGGCCGGCTCAAGTGGCAACTCAGGCGGCATGCCTTCGATCACCCTGAAGGCAGGCGCCTCACTGCTGTGGAAAACCTCGTGGTATGCGCTGCGAATCAGATCACCATGTTTGTCCTGGATCCACTTGAGGTGGAACTCCGAAGGTGCGATCAATGTGGGTGGGTCCTCTCCCAGGTCGACGTCGATGCGCGACAGCCAGGTTTGCCAATTCGACTTGGAGACACCGGCCTGAACCGCGTCTCTAAATTGTTTCCACTTGTCTTCGGCGCGAAGCGCTTGTGCCAAGGTCCTCACTCCTCCCACCGGAGTTGTCCACAATGCAGTCCACACCTGTGGAAAGCCCAGCGGACAGCTGCCGGACATATTGCTGTCATCGAAAGCGAATCCTGTCATGAGAACATGACGGGGAAAGTTGGATGCTCCCGTTGTCTCAGAACGGCGAGTATTGGCCAGTCTCGTGGCCGTCGTCAAGACCGCGAGAATCGACGCTGTGGAAGACTTATCGCCAGGCTGTCCACAAGAAGAAACCCAGGTAGCACGGGAATTTTCCAGCAAATGGCGGGGGCTGTAATGACCCCGGAAGCGACCGTGAACCCATTTTGCTTTGTTTCGCGACCTGTCATCTTTCTTCGCGATTTGATGTTCCAAGTGTCCCTCCGCTTGCGTTTTCTCCCACCAGAGCGCCTCTCCCTCCGCCCGAAAGGGGGAGTACTCCGTCCGGTAGGTCGGAGAGAGGGGGGCGTTCCCACCAAAGGTGCATGGGGTGCGAACGCTCTCGACTCGGGGAGTCTCAGTCCCCCCTTCCGGCCGCTCCATCGATGGAATGGCCACCTTCCCCCGTTCGGCTTCGCCTCCTGGGGAAGAACGCTCCCTGCGGTCGTTTGGGTCGCTTGGTCGCTTTGACTAGAGAGGTTTGTGGCCATATCCTGTGGTGGTTCACCACCTCTACCCTTGAGTGTTTCTATGAAGAGGACCTATCAACCAAAAGTTCGGCGTCGCAAGCGTCGGCACGGCTTCAGGCATCGGATGCAAACCCGGGCCGGGCGAAGCGTGCTCAAATCGCGTCGCGGGAAAGGCCGCAAGCGTCTCGCGGCATGACGTTGTCTCCCTCCGGACCCCACGGGATTTCCGTAGAGTCCTAAAGGAAGGGAAACGAAAGACCGTCGGTGGCATCGTCGTTGTAGCCGCCCCCGCCGGTGACGGCCCGCCCAGGGTGGGCCTGACAGTCTCAAAGAGCATCGGTGGCGCGGTAACGCGAAACCGGGTCAAGAGACAGTTACGTCATACTGTTCGAAATGTGCAGCTTCAACCAGCAATGGATTATGTGATCATCGCCCGCCAGTCGATAGTCGATGCCTCCCACCCCACCCTGATGGGGTGGCTGGGTCGCGCCCTGGAGGAACTGCCCGAATGACAGACCTCCGACCTCGCAGCCTCGTGGTCAGGTTGATCCGGATTTACCAGAAATTGGTAAGTCCCGGTTTGGGGGCGAATTGTCGCTACTCCCCCACCTGCTCGTCGTACTCGGCCGAGGCCATCGCGAAGTTCGGGGTGATCAAGGGAGTCTGGCTGGGAATGAGACGGGTGGGAAGATGTCATCCCCTTCGAGAGGGTGGGTATGACCCGGTCCCTGAGAATTGGAGATCCAGCTGATGTTTGACTTTATCGCCCAGATACTCGGTTCGATCCTGGCGTTCTTCTACGAGCTCCTTATCCCAGCATTCAGTGGTGGTTGGGGATACGGGCTTTCGATCATCGCACTGACTATCACCATCAATATCGTGGTGTTCCCGCTCACTCTGAAGCAGACCAGGTCGACCCGTGCGTTTGCTGCGATTCAGCCCAAGATCAAGAAGATCCAAGCCGAGTACAAAGAGGATCCCCCGGAGATGCAGCGCCGGCTGATGGCCCTGCAGAAAGAGGCGGGAGCAACGCCGGGTGGCTGTCTTCTCCCCATGCTCGTCCAGATGCCAATCTGGTTCGCTCTGTTCAGACTGCTTCGTGAGCCTTTGAGCGGCATCGACCCGAACACCGCCCTCGGCATGGAACTCGCCAGCGGAGTCGATGAATTGTTCCTCGGGTTGGAGCTGAGCACCTCCCCGTCTCAGGCGATTGGTGAAGGTCTCCTCACTGCTCTCCCCTACCTGCTCCTGATGGCCGCGATGGTGGTCACCCAATACGTCCAACAGTGGCATTCGACCTACGGCCAGGAACGCCCCTCCGGTCAGCCGGGCGCGGGCGCAACCCAGGCCATAACCAAGATCATGCCTCTATTCATTGGCTTTATTTCCTACGGCTTCCCGGCAGGGCTCGGGCTCTACTGGGCAACTTCGAACCTGTTCCGTCTCGGGCAACAGGTGCTCATTTTCAAGATCGACGGTCGCCCACCAACACCGGGCTCGGCTTCGGAGGATGATGACAAACCACCATCCGAAACCGACGAGTCGCGGGAGAGAAAACCGCAACCGGGCGCCGCAGACAAGCGCCGCAGGCGCAGGAGGAAGTAAACTTGAGTTACGTTGAGATAGAGGTCAGAGCCAAAACCGTCGACCTTGCGGTCGAAGCCGCGATGCAGGAACTCGGAGTGGATGACCGGGAGCAACTTGCGGTCACGGTGATCAAGGAGCCGGAACGTGGCTTTCTTGGCATGGGCGGCACCGACGCAATTGTTCAGGTAAAACGGCGTAAGCCAAGCAAGAGACGGCGTGATCGTGGTAAGAAGAACACTGAAGAGTCGTCACAGACCGAGCCGAGAGGCCGTCGTGGTGGCGGTGGGCGCGGCGGCAATGCCGGAAAAGCCCAGGAAAACAGGGGTAAATCCCAAAGAAATCAAGGAAACAGGGGACGCGACATGAGTCGTAACAAGCCCGATAAGAAAGAAGACGATCGCGAGGATCTCTCCATCGAGAAGCAGACCGAGATTGTCGAAGACTTCCTGAAAGGCCTGGTCGACGTGTACGGCCTCGAGGGTGAAGTGGTTACCCATATCGACGACGACGTGATTGTCGCCGACATCAAAGGCGAACAGACCGAGGCTCTGATCGGTGTCAGAGGTTCGGTCCGGTCTGCAATTCACGAGTTGACCCGGACTGTGCTGCAACGTTATGCCAGTGATTCGGCACGTCTCCGCCTCGATATCGCCGGCTATGCGGAGCGCCGTCGCGAAGCTCTCACTATATATGCCAACCAACTGATCGAGCAGCTGACCGCCGACGGTGGCGAATTGATGCTGGAGCCAATGAGCTCTGCAGACCGTAAGGTGATTCATGATGCGGCCGCTGACAGTGACACGGTCGACTCCTATTCCGAGGGGGAACCACCTCGTCGCTATGTGGTGCTGACCGCAGTCAGCGAAAAGAACTCTGACCAGGAAGAAGAGTAGAAGAATCGCCTGTTCTGGCTGAGAACGTTACGAAGACCCGGTCGAGGGACCGGGTCTTTTCTTTGGGTCCGTGGCCGTTCGGCGACGATAGAATGTTTCACGTGGAACGCCACGACCTCTGGATGCAGATCGCGAGCAAGTCGTCATTTCCGATACCCGACGGACTTGTCGCACGTCTCGAGCTCTACCGTAACTGGCTGATCGAAGAGGCCATTCCAGCCGGTGGGATCGGGCCCG
>JBBDHT010000041.1:13557-18029 GCA_040880765.1 Acidimicrobiia bacterium
GAGACGAAAGAAATCGGGTCAGCGTTCCTTGATCGGAGCGTGTGGATCCTTATGATGCGTCAGACGTGAGCAAAACTTCTAAATCAACACTCGTCGTAGCCCTGGCCAATCAGAAGGGCGGCGTCGGCAAATCGACCACAGCCATCAACCTCACCGCGGCATTGGCGTTCCAGGGCCTCAAGGTTCTTCTCATCGACCTCGATCCCCAGGGAAATGCCACTTCGGGCCTGGGCATCGACCGGAGTGCCATAGAACTCTCCATATACGATGTGCTTCTCAAGGAAACCGAGCTCGAGGATGCGATAGAACCTACTTCGGTGAAGGATCTATATGTTGTCCCCGCCACCATCGACCTCGCCGGTGCTGAAATCGAACTCGTATCCCAGTTTTCACGTGAAACGCGGCTTCGGAGTGCCATCGAGGCAATGGATCAGGATTTCGACCTGGTTTTGATCGATTGCCCTCCTTCGTTGGGCTTGCTTACGGTGAATGCCCTCTCCGCAGCACAAGAGGTGGTAATCCCGATTCAGTGTGAGTACTACGCCCTGGAAGGGGTCAGCCAATTGCTCAAAAACGTGGAGTTGGTGACGACGAACCTCAACCCGACCTTAAAGGTCGGCGGGGTTGTGCTCACCATGTTCGACGGCAGGACCAAACTGTCTCGGGAGGTTTCCGAACAGGTGCGTCAGCATTTTGGGAATAGTTGCTATCGGACGGTCATCCCGAGATCGGTCCGGCTCTCCGAAGCGCCATCATACGGCGAGCCAATCGAGGCATTTGACCCGATGAGCCGGGGCGCCATCGCTTACAGACAGCTTGGTAAGGAGTTCCGGCAGCGACATGGCCTAGGTAAGGAGTCGTAGTTATGGCAGTGCGCAAGAGTGGTTTGGGCCGGGGTCTCGAGGCGTTGATCCCCACCGAGGGATCCGGGGCCGGGGCGGGTTACGCCAGTATCCCGGTCGATCAGATCAACGCAAATCCGGATCAACCTAGATCCCGGTTTGACGACGAGTCGTTGGAGGAACTGGCGAAGTCAATCGACGAACTCGGCTTACTTCAGCCGGTAGTCGTCGAGGAAGGCCCAAAGGGCTATACGTTGATCGCAGGGGAGCGGAGGTGGCGCGCCGCGAAACGAGCCGGGTTGAACAGTATCCCCGCGGTCATCAGGGAGAGGTCAGGGGACCACACCCTGGTAGAGGCGCTGGTTGAGAACGTGCAGCGGATGGATCTCACCCCTCTCGAAGAAGCCAGGGCATACCGCCAGCTCCTGGAAGAATATGGAATGACTCAGGATGCCGTTGCTTCGAGAGTGGGAAAGTCACGGCCCACCATCTCAAATACCTTGCGCCTGCTGCAATTGCCCGCTGAGGTTCAGTCCTATGTCGAGGATGGCGAACTGTCCAGTGGTCATGCTCGGGCGCTTGTCGGAGTGGCGGACGAGAAGTACGCGGTTCATCTGGCTAGCAAGGCCGTCGCGGAGGGTTGGAGCGTGCGTCAGATCGAAGATGCCGTGCGGACCCGCCGCGATCTCGAGGCCGGTTCAAAGGGCGGTGCTGCCCCGGTCAAGACGCTCCGTCCGGTGGAGATAATCGAGCTCGAGAAGCGTCTTGCCGGCCGCCTGGACGCAAAAGTGAAGATCGACTACCGGAACCAAAAAGGCAAGATGGAGATCAGGTTCGGTTCGGTGGAAGAGCTGGAGCGCCTCTATCGGGTTATGACCGCGGGATAGGTGGTTCGCCGCCGTGCTCGGCGAAGAAATCCTTCAACCCCTCGGTGACCTGCTCCCCGGTTGCGGCTGAAAGCTCAGCGACGCTCACCACGACTGCTGGAGCGCTGGTCTCCTTGAGCAAGGCGTTGGCGCGGCCTTCAATATGACCGCCGGTACGGGATGCAATGGTGGTTGCCAGCTTCTCGCCCACCTCCGATTGGCTGTGCTCGGAAGCAAAGTAGAAGACGCAGTCCTGGCTGTCGGAATCGAGCTGAAAGGCAACGACCAGGTCGGCACCGAGTCGGTTGGCCCGTCTCGCCCGCACCCTCTCGGGGAGACGTGTCTGCAGCGACCTGCTCATGATGGGCAGACCGCCCAGTTCCTGGAGGTGGAGCGCCGCTGCCGAGGCGGCCTCCCACGCCGTGCTCGACTCCAATTCGGACCTGCAGCCGGCGTCGAGATAGACACGTGCCCCGGCCACCGACCGGGGGAGTCGGCGGAGCCACTCCTTCTCCCTGATAGCATCGCGTCCCTTCTTCATCTCGCCACGGGTCACCAACTGGATCTCGGTCACAACTGCTGGCCCGATCTTTCCGTCTTCGGCGAGGGCCCTGTTGTTCTGGAACTCGAGGACAGCTCTCTCCGTGTCGGGGCCGAATATTCCGTCGATCTTCCCGGCGTCGAAACCAAGTGCGCTGAGGCGGGACTGTGCCTCGGCAACGTCTTCGCCGCGGATCATTGGTCTACGGAGAAAAAGGAGACGGTCGCCAAACCGATAGCCTGCTTCGTATAGGGAACGCCAGGTATCCGGCCCGACTATGCCGTCGGCATCGAGCCCCTTCGCCTTCTGGAATTCGATGACCGCGCCCACTGTGCCTTTGTCGAACCTGCCTGCTGGGTCGGGATCGGTGCTGTGCCCCAGGGCGCTGAGACGGGCCTGGATGTCGCGTACCGCGGTTCCCTCAGCTCCCTCCTGGTAGAGGCGCATTCAAGATGCTCCACACACACCCGTGCGAGCGCTCAAAGAAATTCGGAGAGTTCCTGCAAGATCTTGGTTTTCGGGGCAGCGCCAACGATTCGCTTCTTCTCCACCCCGTCTTTGAAAACGATCATGGTCGGGATGCTCATCACATCGTGCTGGCCGGCTGAAGCCGGGTTCTCGTCGACGTTGAGCTTGGCGATGGTGAGCGAGTCCGTCTCTTTGGAAATTTCTTCCAAAACCGGAGCGATGAGACGGCAGGGATGACACCACTCCGCCCAGAAGTCGACAAGCACGGGCTTGTCGGAGCTGATCGCATCGTTGAACGTGCCCTCGTTGAGGGTGACTATTTCAGCCATTTGGTCTCCTTGTCGTGGGGTTTCAATGATCTCATATCAAATGCCTACTCTTGGTTGGCAAGCCACCGCTCAGCGTCGATCGCTGCCATGCACCCCGTTCCAGCCGCAGTCACAGCCTGACGGTAGACGTGGTCGGCGACGTCACCGGCAGCGAACACGCCTTCGACCGAGGTTCGGGTTGTTCCCGGCTCGACCACGATGTAGCCGTTCTCGTCACAAACCAGCTGGTCCTGAAAGATCTCGGTATTCGGCTTGTGCCCGATTGCGACGAAAACCCCGTCGGTCGCAAATTCTGTAGATTCGGCGGTGTCGACGTTCTCCAGAGTGACTCCGGTCACTGACGAGTCGCCGTGGATCTCGGTCACAATTGTGTTCCAGATCACGTCGATCTTGTCGTGGGCGAGGGCGCGGTCCGCCATGATCTTCGAGGCACGGAATTCATCGCGGCGATGGACGATGGTGACTTTGGAGGCGAACTTGGTCAAGAACAGGGCTTCCTCCATGGCGGTGTCTCCTCCGCCAACGACGACCAATTCCTGGTCTCTAAAGAAAAATCCATCGCAGGTAGCGCACGCCGAGACGCCTTTGCCAGTGAGGTTCACTTCCCCGGGAATCTTCAACCACTTCGCAGTCGCCCCTGTGGAGATGATTACCGCCTTTGCCTGGTACTCGTCACCGGATGCCGTGACCCGGAACGGGCGAGCGGAGAAGTCGACGGCAGTCACGTCGACGGCAGTCATCCGGGTCCCAAATCGTTCGGACTGCTTCCTGAATTTATCCATCAGCTCCGGGCCGAGAATGCCGTCGGGAAATCCGGGATAGTTCTCGACGTCGGTGGTGATCATCAGCTGACCGCCCGACACCGAACCTTCGAACATGAAGGGGTCGAGATTGGCCCGCGCTGCGTATAGGGCAGCGGTGTGGCCTGCAGGTCCTGACCCGATGATTATCAGATCTTCTTGGTTCATTGATTCCTCATGTTCGTTTACTCCAAATGAAAACACCGGCTCCGATCATGACCACTGCCACGACGCCGAAGGCGCCAGCCGTAGTCAGCGGGATCTCCAGAGCACCGAAGATCGTCCAGAACAGAAACAGCAATGAGGTCAACGCCAGAGTTGCCGCCAGGATTCCCAACCCGGTCAATCTGATTCCCTTCGCCACTCTGTCGACGGTCATGGACCGGACCTTGGCGGCGATCGATTCAACGAGGTCGGCGAATTGTGCGGCAAGTTCGTGCATATCCAGTTGAGGATAGTTTGGGAGTGGGGGAATCAGTTCTCTATGTGGACAACAGTGCAGAACTCTGGGTCGACAAAGGTAACGGGAGCTGTTTCGAGGTCTGCTCCGGAGGGCACGGCGACCAGCAGGTCGGTCATCGACTCGAGCCCGCTGACCGGGTAGTGGTCGACGAGACCGCTCTGGT
>JBBDHT010000041.1:18129-27121 GCA_040880765.1 Acidimicrobiia bacterium
ACTTCTTTCTGTCCCCGGTACTCCGCTGCACAGATGTCACACGACTCGACGCGGGCGCGTGCCTCGGACTCATCACTGAGAGCCCCTGCCGCGTATTCAGCTATCAGGTCAAGGTCGTGTTTGTGCATTGTTCTCTATTGGATGCTTCATCATGCTGGATGGTTCCCATGTCCTAATTGTCTTGCCAGGAGTCGGCGACCTCGAAAGAGGCGCGACTTGACCGTCCCCACCGGTATGCCGAGGATTTGAGCCACCTCGGGCAGCGACATGCCTTCGATGTCCGATAGGACGATCGCAGTTCGGAAATCAGCGGGAAGCTCGTCTAGGGCCACCTGTATCTCCGGTCGTAGCGCCGCTGATTCGATGGCACTCTCAGCCGATGCATCCGCCGGATCGAGGTGGTCGGGCATGGGATCGGTCTTGCGGCGCTTGGCCTTGCGCAGCTGGTCGTAACAGGTGTTGACCGCGATGCGGTATATCCAGGTACCGAGTGCGGCGTTCCCCTTGAACTGTCCCGCCTTGCGAAACACGGTCAAAAAGGTCTCCTGTGTCGCGTCGAGGGCACGGTCGCGGTCACCCATGATCCGGAGACTTACCGAGAAGACCCGGTCTTCGTGCTGACGCATGATCGTGTCGAACGCAGCGTGATCGCCAGACACCACACGGCCGACAAGTTCGATGTCGGTGGGTGGTGTGATCACGGTTCCAATCGTAATTCCGACATCTGCGCGTAATAGGTCCCATCGCTCTGCAGGGGCAAATCCGTCATCCAGAACAGCCAGTACCCGTCGGTCCTTGCCGGAAGGTCGACGGAGGTGGTGCCGGCCGGAGCGGTACCGGCAGCTATCCGCTCCCAGCTCTCCGGATCGTCCGGGCGTGAGTCCGACCACCTGATCTCGAACACTGTTCCCCGGGACAGGCCGGCGAGGTGCAACTGCTGGGGAGTGCCCCGGACTACGGCGACCACGCCAACCCCGGGTTTGATCAAAGGAAGGCTGTCCTGGTAGCGCTCGGTCTGCCAGGTCGTGCTGAGACTCCCGTCGACGAGGTTGGGAATGGTGCTGTCGTTCTCACCGCCCTCACCGAAAGGGTCGTGGGAGGCGACAGAAACGACCTCGAACCCGCCGGTGTCGAGGGTCGTCGTAGCAGGGTCAGATGTCGACGTTCCCTCCGGCACGGTTGTGGGAGTGGGGATGATCGGGCTTGCCGGGGTCCCGAACAGGGCTCCCAGGCCGACGAGAGCGACAGCGAGAACGACCAGTCCGATCGCCGCGTAGAGGAGTCGCCGTGAAGTCGAAGCCGGTTCAGGGTGGGGCCGGCGCGGGGTGGGCGCCGCACTCAGAGCCTTCTCGAGGTCGGATGCCGTGTAGGCACCGGATTGCCCGGCTCGCAGGATCCGATCGATCATCGGGGAGATTCCGTCGATCGACTCCGATGGTGGCGGCCCACCTGGCGGCTCGCCGGTCAGAGCGGACTCGAGGGCAGAGGCAAGAGCGCGGACATCGGATCCCCCATCACCTGTGAACGGCCGTCCGAAAGCGCCGAGTTTGGCCGGGTGCGCCTCGGAATAGCTGATCGCGGACAGGTCGATCGAACCGTGGGTGACACCACTTTCATGAAGGGCCTCGAGCGCGCCCGCCAGACCGGTCGCATTAGGAAGGAACTCTTCCATTTCGATTCCCGACGATGCGCCCACCCGATCTGCCATGGTGGCGCCACCGGTCCACTCACTCACCGAATACGCCCCTCCTGTGACCTCCTCGACGACAAAGACTTTGGCGAGATGCGGGTGGTGGGCTTCTGCAGCAGCCGATACGGTGGCCACGAACTGCTTCCTTCGCTCTTCCCCGGCCTCGGGACCTAGAGATCTGACGAGCACCGGGCGATCGAGGGACGTATCGGTCGCCAGCCACTCTTCGATGTCCCCGTCGCGTCCGAGGCGGAGGTCGAGGCGATAGCGATCAGGGATGGCCGCAGGCATATCAGGAGAGGCTATCGCCGGGGTAGCTGAGCACATGCAACCTGGTCCCGGTGTCTGCAAAACCCTGACGCTTGTATAACCCGCGGGCGTCTTCGTTGTCCGGGCGAACGTTGAGGATCATCGTCGCCGCACCCACTGTGCGGGCCCAGGCTTCGGCGGTCTCGAGCATGGCGACGCCGATACCATTCCCCCGACTGTCGGGCAGCACAGCGATTCTCTGTACGAAACATACACCCGCCTGGCTGCCGAGCATCGCGTAGCCCAGAAGCCTTCCATCTAATTGCACCTCGACCACAACCGAGCGAGGTGTGGCCCGGAAAGCTTCCTCGAGCCCTCCGGTGCCCATGTGCCAGAACCGGTCGAAAGCTCCCCGATCCACCGATTCCAAAGCTGCGAAGTCGGGTTCGGCGGTGGTTGTGATCCACTCCGGGATCTCCGGCGACTTCCCTACCGCCTTCTCCATGACATTGAGACCGAGAAGTTCCCGGTAGCCGGAGCGTTTCCACACCCTGACCGCCGAGGGGTAGAGGGCGGGGGACAGGACCGGTCCTCCAGCAGCTGCCGTCACCCACTCGGTTGCCTCTGCAAGAAAACTCGAACTGCCCCGGACCAGACGCAGGGCACCGGCTTTCATCAGCGGATTCCACAGCCTGGCGGTTCCGCGCGCCCAACCCCGGCGGAGGGTGACCTCACCGGGCCAGTGGCCCTCTATCTGCAATGTTGGCGGCACTTATGGGAGAGTATGAAGATGCAGTTGATAGTTGCCAGCCATCCCGCTTCGCTGGAGCATGACACAAGCCGCAATCACCCCGAATCTCCGCAGCGGGTTCCGGCGGTGCTCGCAGGCCTGAAAGAGTCTTCGGTGACGCTGCACTCGATCACCTCACCGGAAGTGGACCGCAAAGACCTCGAGCGAGTTCACGACCACGACTACATAGAGATGATCGAAGCGTTCTGTTCGATGGGCGGTGGTGCGCTGGATATGGACACAATCGTCTCGGGCGAATCCTGGGAGGCCGCCTTGCGGTCAGCTGGCGGAGTGATCGCGACAATGGAAGAAGTGGAGGGGAGTGTTGACGCGACAGGCTTCGTCGTGGCCAGGCCTCCCGGGCATCATGCCCTCCGCGACCGGGCGATGGGTTTCTGCATCTTCAACAATGTCGTGGTCGCCACGGGGTGGCTTCGCAGCCGGGGGCAGCGGGTTGCCATCCTCGACTGGGACGTCCATCACGGCAACGGCACCGAGGCCATGGTGGGCCACGACTCCGATGTTCTTTACGTAAGCCTCCATCAAAGCCCCTTTTATCCCTTTGAGGGTGACCCGCAGGCCCTCGACAATGGCACGGCACCGGGAACCGTGTTCAATATCCCGTTGATGGCCGGCACAGCCGGGGATGTCTATCGCCAGGCGTGGCAATCGCTGGTTCTGCCGGCTCTGACACGCTTTGAGCCCGACTGGGTCCTGGTGAGTGCGGGATACGACGCCCACCACCTCGACCACCTCGCCGGGCTACGCCTCGTCGCCGACGATTACGGCTGGATTGCTGGAGAGCTAGCCAGAGTGTTCCCGGTGTCGCGTACGGTGACCGTGCTCGAAGGAGGCTACGACCTCGATGCTTTGCGCGAGTCGGCCAAGGCCACGGTCGAAGGGTTTGCCGGTCAGTACGAGCCCGGGCCGTCTTTTACCTCCCCTCCGGGGGCTTTTGAAAGCCTGGAACGGATCCGGCATATTGCCGCAAAGCACTTTCCGGTCTGACCCTGTAGACGCCGCAAACACTCAACTTTCTGACGTTTCGCGCCGATAACCCAGTCCGGTTTTCTAATTGGAAGGGACTATGACTGTCAATATCGACGAATTGCTGCAGCAGGCGGTGGATGCCGGCGCTTCAGACTTGCATCTCAAGGTTGGATCGGCGCCAGTGGCGCGGGTCGAGGGTGACCTGGTGAGACTCGAAGGGTTTGAGAAGCTCACTCCGGCGGACACCAAGGCATACGCTGAGGCCATTCTCACCCCGCGGGCGGCTGCTGATTTCAAGGAATTGGGAACTGCCGATTTTGCCTACGGGCGCCATGATCTGGGACGGTTCCGCGCCAGCGCTTTCCGTCAGCGGGGTTCGGTATCGCTTGTTCTCCGCCGGGTAGTTCCCGGATCGAAGTCGTTCGCTGAACTCGGTGTCCCGTCGATCGTCGAGAAGCTCATCAGCAAGAAGTCTGGTCTGATTCTTGTCACTGGTCCGTCCGGTTCAGGCAAGTCGACCACGATGGCCTCCATGATCGACTGGATCAACTCGAACCAGACCTGCGCCATCATGACCATCGAGGATCCAATCGAGGTGCTTCACCCGGACAAGCGGTCGGTTGTGGTGCAGCGTGAGGTCGGTGTCGACACTCTCGACCCAGCTGCTGCGGTCAGAAGCGCCCTGCGTCATGACACAGATGTGCTCATGATCAGTGAGATCGAAGATGTGGAGACTGCGCGAGCAGTCATCTCAGCGTCCGAGACCGGTCATCTGGTGATCAGCTCGATCCGTACGACAGACCCGGCCGACACCATCCATCGGATCGTTTCGTTGTTTCCCCAAGCTCAGCAGGCGATCGTCCGGTCGCAGCTCGCTGCGCAATTGAGTGCCATTGTCAGCCAGCGGATGCTGGAGACAGTTGACTCGGGCCTGGTGTTGGCGTGTGAGGTGATGACCAACAACGAGCGGGTCCAGGAATGGGTTCTCAACCCGAACGAGCCGGGCAACCTCGTCGAGATCATCAAGGAGAGCGGATACTTCGGGATGCAGACCTTCGATCAGTCAGTCCTTTCTCTTGTCATGAACCGGACCGTCTCGATCCCGGTGGCTCTCCCCAATGTCCGCAACGTCCACGAGCTCAGGGCCAAAGCCAACGAAGCAGGTATCGAGATCTAGTTGCCTCCCCCGAGTGGGTCGGGGTCGTCGGTGTTTCTAGATAACCTGGGAAGGTGATCCCCGAAAGGCTCAATTTCCTGGTCGAACCCGAAGGCGTGCCCGCGCACCTCTCCACCATGTTCGGGCGGGCGGGGCACGAGCTCTACCTTGTGGGGGGCTCGGTTCGTGACGCCTTCCTCGGACGTCCGATGGAAGATCTCGACTTCACCACGGACGCACGCCCTGAGGAGATCTCCCGCGTCATCGGCGGTTGGGCCGACAGCGTCTACAAGGTCGGGGAGGCGTTCGGGACCATCGCCGCGATCAAGGACGGGATATCGGTCGAGATCACAACGTTCCGCGACGAGGTCTACCGCAACGAGTCCCGCAAGCCCCATGTGACCTATTCCGATCACGTTGAGGCCGATCTCTTGCGACGGGACTTCACGGTCAACGCGATAGCCGTCCGCCTTCCCTCGATCGAGGTCGTCGACCCTTACGATGGTCTCCGGGATCTCGGGCTGCAGATCCTGCGGACGCCGATGAACCCCGAGGAGAGTTTCTCCGATGACCCGCTGCGAATGCTCCGTCTTTTCCGGTTTCAGGCAACGCTCGGCTTCACTCCCGAGGAGGACAGCCTGCGTGCCGTGCGTGAGATGGGGGACCGGCTGGAGATTGTGTCAGCGGAGAGGATCCGTGACGAGCTGTCCAAACTTCTCACTTCCGAAGCTCCTGGTGAGGCACTACTCGCCATTGTCGAAGCTGGTCTGGCGGACTACTTCATCCCCGAGTTGCCCGCACTCGGTATGGAGCAGGACCCCCACCACCGGCACAAAGACGTTCTGGCACACACCTTCGCTGTTGTGGAAAAGACGTCACCAGACCTGGTGCTGCGGCTAGCCGCCTTATTCCACGACGTGGGAAAGCCGGCGACCCGGGAGATCGGCCCCGCCGGAGTCTCATTCCATCATCACGAAGTGGTGGGGGCGCGGATGACCCGCAAGCGGTTGCGGGCCTTGAAATACCCGAAGGCGATCGTTGAAGATGTCTCCCAGCTCGTGTACCTGCATCTCCGGCCGCACACCCTCGACATGGGCTGGACCGACTCCGCGGTGCGCCGTTACGTGCGCGATGCCGGCGAACTCGTCGACCGCCTCAACGAACTGGTCAGGTGCGACGTGACCACTGCGAACGAGCGGCGGGAGCGGGCGATCCAGAGACGTATCGACGACCTCGAGGAGCGGATCACTGAACTGAGCAAGAAGGAAGAGCTCTCCCGCCTCAGGCCACCGGTCAACGGCAACGAGATAATGGAATTGCTCGGCATCGATCCGGGCCCGCGGGTGGGGGAGATCATGGGGATACTCCTCGAGAAGCGGATCAACGACGGTCCGTACACCAAGGAGGAGGCATTCGAGATCGCCACCGCATGGGCGAAAGAGCAGGGAATCTGAGGATCGCGCCTGGCCGCCAATCCGGACGACGGCATTATTCAACGGACTCCCAACGCGGCGATGACCGATCGAATGACCAGTATCGCGCAGATACCGGACGTTGGGTGAGCGACGAAGGTTCGGCAGCAAGCGAGCGATCTTCCGACGCACCCAAATGCTCATCGATCAGCGCTCGTCACCAGGCTTCTATTCTTGCGAGATGCGATTCAATCCGAAGAAGAAGTCCCGGGTCAACGTGCTCGGGGTGTCGATGGCCTATGTGGAGGCAGGCAAAGGCGATCCGATCGTCTTTGTTCATGGCAACCCGACATCCTCCTATCTTTGGCGGAAGATCATTCCGGAGGTCTCCAGCCAGGGCAGATGCATAGCGCCCGACCTGATCGGAATGGGAGATTCGGCCAAGATCGGGGAGGGCTCGGAGGCATACCGGTTCCGGGTTCACCGTCGGTACCTGGAGTCATTCCTCGAGGTGAAGGGAATTGAATCGAACGTAACCCTGGTCGGTCACGATTGGGGAGGCGCGCTGGCGTTCGACTGGGCCCGCCGTCATCCCGAGGCGGTGAAAGCAATTGTCTACATGGAGACGATTGTCACGCCCATCACCTGGTCAGATTGGCCGGAGTCGGCAGCACGAGCATTTCAGGGGATGCGCTCCAGTGCGGGAGAGGAGATGATCCTCGACAAGAACTTCTTCGTTGAACGCATCCTTCCGTCTTCTGTTCTGGCTCCTCTGTCTGAGGAGACCATGACCGAATACCGGAAGCCATTTCGGGAGCCCGGCGAGTCGAGGAGACCGACGCTTACCTGGCCACGGGAGATCCCGATCGACGGCGAACCGAAGGATGTCGAAGAGATCGTCGCCCTGAACCAGGCGTGGCTGGAGTCGACTGCACTCCCGAAGCTCTTCATCAACGCCGATCCGGGTTCGATTCTGGTCGGACGGGTTCGTGAGGTGTGCCGTGGTTTTCCCAACCAGACGGAGGTGACCGTCCCGGGAATCCACTTCATTCAGGAAGACTCCGGGACACAGATCGGGAACTCAATCGCGGAGTTTCTCAGGAGGCTCTAGTCGGAACGGCCACTGCGCATCTACGCTGGCTGATCCGATGATCCTCATACTGATCCCTGCGGTGGTTCTGGCGTTTGCCAGCCTTGCCGCCTTCTTTGGACGGTACGTCTGGTGGCTCGATGTCATCGCCAACTTCAGGGTCCAGTTTCTGGTTGCTCTCCTCGCTCTGGGAGCCGTTCTTGCCCTCTCCCGGTTTCGACGATGGGCGGCCGGCATCCTGTTCGTAGCCGGCATAAACCTCGCTGTTGTGGCCCCCCTCTACCTCGGTTCACCTGGGGATTCGAGTGTCGACGCCCCGTCGGTACGCGTTATGTCCTTCAACCTGTTGTCGACTAACGACAGGTACGGTGAGGTGGCCGAATACATAAGGGAGACCGAGCCTGATGTGGTCGTCCTCCATGAGGCAAGCCTTCCCTGGGAGACGGCGATGGAGTCGTCCGACCTGGGCTACGAGGTGACGAAGTCACGCTCGGATGATCTCATCTTCGGAACCCTTGTAATGACCCGCAGCAGCGCCGGGGTTCTTACCTATGGGTTCAGGGAGTCAGACCCGAGGGCGGTTGAGATCACAACAATTGTCGACGGCTGGGACATACCCGTGACCATCCTTTCCAGCCATCCCCTGGCCCCGACCGACGTTGACCGAGCCGCGTTGCGTGATGCCCAACTGGCGTTCGCCGCGGAGTGGGCCGCGGATCAGTCGGGGCCGTACATGGTTGTGGGCGACTTCAACGCGACACCCTGGTCATGGCCATTCCGCAACCTGCTCGTCACCGGCAGGCTCCGCAACTCCCAGATCGGCTTCGGAGTGCAACCGTCATTTGCCGCCACCTCAAACCCCCTGTTTCGTGTCCCCATCGACCATCTTGTCCATAGCGACGCGCTTGTGGTTCGGCAGCGCAGGCTCGGCCCGACTCTCGGCTCTGACCACTTCCCGCTGATCGTCGACCTCGAGCTGGTCGACGGATAGAGGGTCAGCTTCAAAGATCCGAGGCCGGGGTACCCTCCTCGCCATGTCAGACCGCTTTGAATCCCGCCGACGCCGTCTCGCCAAATCGATCGGGGAGGATGGCATTGCAGTCATTCCTGCGAGCGTCGAGCAGATCCGCAACGACGACGTGCCCCACGACTTCCGTCAGGACTCCAACTTCTTCTATCTGAGCGGTTTCACCGAGCCAGATGCGGTTGCGGTGCTTGCGCCGGGTCATTCCGAAGGTGATTACACGTTGTTTGTGCGTCCCCGGGATCCGGAGATGGAGGCGTGGAACGGCTTTCGGGCAGGTGTCGAAGGTGCGAAGACCTCCCACGGCGCCGACAACGCATATCCGATCGAAGAACTCGACGCAGTGCTCACCCGTTTGATGATCGGGCGTGAGGTCCTCTGGTATCAGAGCGGCAATGCCAACCAGGACAACCGGATGACATCGATTATCACCAAGGCCCGGAGCCATCGAGAACGCTACGGAGGTGCGGTTCCCTCGACCATCAAGGATGTGTCGGTGGTCATCGGCGAGATGCGGCTGATCAAGACAACCGATGAGTACGAAAGCATGAAGGCGGCCTGTGAGCTGTCGGCCGAGGGCCATCGCGAAGC
>JBBDHT010000042.1:0-4174 GCA_040880765.1 Acidimicrobiia bacterium
GCAGCGCCTGCCAGTCGAGGTCGCCATCACCATATGCCCCGTGCCAAAACACGAGCGGTGGCCCCTTGCCGTGTACGGTCCCTCCGATGGCGACGCCGTCGGAGGTGGTGGCGTAGTGGGTCCGTTGGTCGCTCATGTGCTTTCTCCAGCTTCTCGTATGGTCATGCCTGCCACGATACGTAGAAGACGTCGGACAATGTCACCCGACCGGATAACTCTTCGATCGTCTCGGAACCGTGCCGCGCAATATCTGGCGCACCCCTAGTGCCCCGACCACTAACGTTTGCCGCGTTCAGGACGGCCAGATGACGCCGCCAGCTGCGTCCTCGTCCTAGACGAACGGGCCAGTGCGCCGTCGTCCTGCGTCCTTGCTGGACGACGCCCCTGACTCGCCCTGAACATCGCCATCGTTACTGGCCAGAGCACTAGGTCCGATATCGGCCGGTGGGTGGGTTGTGGGGAAAAACCCAAGACTCCTTGTTCTGCACTAGCTGAAGCTTCCTGAATCTCCGGAGATCGAGGTCGCTCGGGGCATCGACCAAGGCTCACCCCCGAAGAACCCGGGGCAGCCCGTTGTCGACCTCGCACGCGGCGGGCACTAATCTGCGTCGCCAGGAGCTGATAGTCATGGCCGAACGACACCTCACCGTACGACGACAAGTCGCCGCGTCCCCTGATTCGGTCTGGAATGTGTTCGCGGATTTCCCAAACCTGGCAGACCACTGGGATGGCCTCAGGGCCTCTCGACCCATCGGAGACCAAACCGACGGTGTGGGTGCGCGCCGCCAGGTCGACCTGGTTCCGGTTGGCACACTGGTTGAAACGGTGACCGCCTGGGATGAGGGCCGCACGATCGCCACTGCGAATCAGCCATCTGCTCTCGTCCCGTTCAAGCAGGCAGAGTCCCGGCTCACCCTCGAGTCAGACGGGGATGGCACAACGATCACATTCGACTACCAGTATGTCCCAAGGGGTGGCCCCATGGGCCGACTGACCGGTCCCGTGATCGACAAGATGCTGAAGACAAACTTCGAGAGCATGCTGGCGTCCGTCGAGGAGGCCGCCCTCAACGCGAACTGACAGGAAGCCCCCACAGCTGAGGTGTGTTGCCGAAGTGGAGAACGCGGTCCCCGAACGCACAATCACAGGCTCGAGAACGCAGGTCCTCAGATCCCCTGTGGCCTCCGTCCAGGCTCATTTCTTGTTGGATCCCATCTCACCCAAAAGCCGGACCGGGAAGCCGTGCTCGCCATGACCAACAACACCGAAAACAGCGGCCATCGCCACTTGCTCTCGCCAGCTCCGACCGGAATGCCGCACTTGGTTGACGGCGGTTGGTAGTCACAGCGCATAACGCGCGCCAGACTCACACGAATCCAGTCAAACCACCCGCGCGATAACCGGCATATCATGCATTATCGAGTGGGTCTCAATGACGAACTACACGTTTGATGTCGTGCCCCCGGCAGGATTCGAACCTGCGCACCCGGCTCCGGAGGCCGGTGCTCTATCCCCTGAGCTACGGGGGCCCAGGGTCACGATTGTAGATGCTCGCGATCGGATAGCTCCATCCGTGCTTTTGGGCTTTCGGGATGCATCTCTAGCATGCCGTGATGCGCGTAGGAATCGGGATTCTCGGTGGAGGCACGGTCGGCGGGAGCCTGGCCAACCAGCTCTTGCGCGACGCCGATGTGATCAAGGCAAAATCAGGTATCGATGCTGCCCTGGTGTTGGTTGGTGTCCGTGACCTGGCAAAGGCGCGCAACTTCCCCTCTGAATACGCCACCGACCAACTCGAAGATCTCGTCGACGACGAACGGGTCAATCTCGTTGTCGAATTGATGGGCGGCATTGAACCGGCCCGGACCCTCCTTCTCAAAGCGCTGGATGCAGGTAAGCCGGTGGTCACCGCCAATAAAGAGCTGATGGCACGCCATGGTGAGGAGCTGATCGGAAGGGCCGCAGAACGTGGTGTTTCGCTGCTTTTCGAAGCGGCAGTCGGAGGGGCGATCCCGATTATCCGGCCCCTCTCCGAGTCACTGGCCGGAGAGCGGATCGACCGCGTCATGGGCATCGTCAACGGGACAACCAACTTCATCCTCACCGCGATGGAGGACGAAGGACGCGAATACGAGGACGTTCTCGCCGAAGCTCAATCTCTCGGATTCGCCGAGGCCGACCCCACTGCCGACGTCGGCGGGCACGACTCGGCAGCCAAGGCGGCGATCCTCGCCGGTCTCGCCTTTGGTGTGTGGGTCGATGCCTCCCAGGTGTACACCGAAGGGATCGACAGAATCGATCGGGTCGATGTTGAGATGGCGAACTCCCTCGGTTACACGGTGAAACTGCTGGCGATCGCTGACGGCGGGGAGGAGGGCCATGTGGCCAGAGTCCACCCCTGCCTTCTCCCGGTTTCACACCAGCTGGCCTCGGTGCGGGGGGCCGCCAACGGCATCTTCGTCGAAGGCCCGAATCTGGGACAGCTTCTCTTCTCCGGCCCCGGAGCCGGTGGTCAACCCACCGCTACCGCAGTGCTCGGAGACGTGATCACCGCATCCCGAGAGCTGCTCGGTGGAAGTCAGGTCACCCCTCGGATCAGGTATTCCGCAGGATCACCACGGAGCTTTGATGAGGTCGAGAACCAGTGGTATGTCCGGTTGATCGTCGCTGACTTTCCCGGCGTTCTGGCCCAGGTCGCCGGCGCCTTCGGAGCAGCGGAGGTCTCGATCAAGTCGGTGTGGCAGGAGGGCCGCGGCGGCACGGTCACTCTTGTGATCATCACCCACCCCGCCGCTGAGAAGGATCAGCATTCAGCCCTGGAAAAACTGCGGGCGCTGGAGAGCGTCAAGGAGATTGCCGCCGTGATCCGTGTCGTCGACTCTGAATGAAGTATCGATCGACGGCCGGCGATGCCTCCGGGCGCAGTTTTGCTGATGTCGTGCTCGAAGGTGCCGCGCCGGACGGCGGTTTATATGTGCCTGAGACGGTGCCGCAATACGACCCCCCAGCGTCCGCCGTTCACAGCGATTACGTGGCGTGCGCGCTGGAGGCCTTCGGGGCAACCGGTGTAGAAGACCTGATCACGGAGGCGTTTTCGCGTTTCCATCATCCGGAGATCGCGCCACTGGTGGAGGTTGGCGACTGCCAGGTGCTCGAGCTGTTCTGGGGGCCCACACTCTCCTTCAAGGATCATGCGATGCAGGTCCTGGCGCGACTGTTCAACAGGTATCTCACCGAGAGGGGTGAGGAGAGGACCGTGCTCGTTGCCACTTCCGGAGACACCGGCTCTGCTGCAATCGAGGCATTCCGGGGCCTGGAGGCGGTGCAAATCGTGGTCCTTTATCCGACCGGCATGGTCTCGGACTACCAGCGCAGGCAGATGACGACAGTCAAAAGTCCCAATGTCAAGGTACTTTCGGTTGCCGGGACCTTCGACGATTGCCAGCGGATGATCAAAGAAGCCTTCCGCAACGGTTCCGGCCTGGCTTCGGCCAACTCGATCAACTGGGGCAGGCTCGCTTCCCAGATTGGCTACTACCTGGCGACAGCCGGGAGGATCGAGGGGCCGTTCGAAGTCGTCGTGCCCACCGGCAATTTCGGCAACGCTTACTCCGGCTGGATGGCGAAGCGTATGGGCGTCCCGATCAGCCAGATTGTGATCGCCACCAATGCCAACAAGGTTCTATTCGACCTGTACGAGACCGGAAAGGTGCGTGCCGATAAGCCGGTGGCAACCCTCGCTCCGGCGATGGACATTCAGGTCCCGTCCAATCTCGAGCGTTATCTCAGCGACCACAGCCCGTCAGCATTCTCCGGAGATTTTCGGGCGGGCTGGGCCGATGACGCGACGATTCTGGAGACGATCGCCCGTGTCTATGAGACCCACGGAGTGCTGATCGACCCGCATACCGCCGCGGCGTGGGCAGTCGCGGACACTCTCGAAACACCAACGGTGCCACGGGTGGTGGTGTCGACAGCGCACCCTGCCAAGTTCGCGGCGACCATCGAGAGGGCGACAGGCATCAGTCCTGAGGTTCCGGAGTGGGGAGTCATCGACCCAAGCCTCCCGGAACGGAGCGTCGAGATAGCTCCGGAGCTGGAAGCGCTGGAGGAGTACCTCTAGTGGTGCGTCGCTCAAATAATGATGGAGTCTCTCCGGCCCTCGTCGCCGCGG
>JBBDHT010000043.1:0-25571 GCA_040880765.1 Acidimicrobiia bacterium
TGGTGATGCCTGGTCGTCAAGATGGGTGACATGCATTTGTTCAACGGGCTCCTAAGGCACTATCTACCCATTCGCGGGGTCCTGCCAGACTGAGTGTCATGGAGCGCTCCTCGAGCCTGAACCCCCAGCAGCGGCAGAGCGATCTGTCACGGATGGCGTCCGAGTTTTTCGACGTCGTGGTCGTGGGTGGGGGAGTCACCGGGTGCGGTGTTGCTCTCGATGCGGTGAGTCGCGGCCTTTCGGTCGCCCTGGTCGAGCAGCGGGATCTCGCGTCGGGCACATCGAGTCGCTCCTCCAAACTCATCCACGGTGGTCTCAGGTATCTGGAGCAGTTGAATTTCGGCCTGGTCCGCGAGGCGCTCTCGGAACGCAACCTCATGCTCAACCGGCTCTGCCCTCACCTTGTCGAGCCTGTCTCCTTTCTCTACCCGCTCCAGCACCGGTTCTGGGAGCGAATCTACGTCGGAGCCGGGATCCTCCTCTACGACATTCTTGCCCGGTTTGCGAAGAATCCGCTTCCCCGTCATCGCCACCTGTCCCGGAGAGCCGCTCTCGAGTTGTCTCCCGGACTGAAGCGGTCGTCGTTGACGGGTGCGGTGAAGTATTGGGACGCCATGGTCGACGACGCCAGGCATACGGTGGCGCTGGCGCGGACTGCTGTCTCCCGTGGAGCCCTGGTGGCGACCAGTAGCAGGGTCACCGGAATGCTCATGGAGGAAGGCAGGGTCGGCGGTGTTGTGGTCCGGGACCTCGAGGGCGGCCGCGAGCTGACGATACGTGCCCGATCTGTCATATCCGCCACCGGGGTCTGGACTGATGACCTTCAAGAGTTGGCGGGTGATCACGGGATCGACGTCGTCGCCTCAAAGGGGGTCCACCTCGTTATCCCCAGGTCGAAGATCGAATCTGACACGGGCCTGATTCTCCGTACCGAGAAAAGTGTCCTGTTTGTGATCCCGTGGCCGGACCATTGGATCATTGGGACCACCGACACACCTTGGAGGCTGCGGCGAGCTCATCCGGCCGCCAGCAGCACTGACATCGAGTACCTCCTGGACCGGGTGAATGCCGCACTGGTCAAGCCAATCAGCCACGAAGATGTCGTCGGCGTGTATGCCGGCCTGAGGCCTTTGCTGACAGGGGAGTCCGAGGAGACGTCCCGATTGAGTCGCGAGCATGCTGTGCTCGAATCTGAATCCGGCCTGATCAGTGTTGCCGGGGGCAAATACACCACCTATCGGGTGATGGCACGCGACGCTGTCGACGCCGCGCTGAGGAGGATGGAGAAGAACGTCCCGGGTTCTACGACCGACCGGATCATCCTTGTCGGGGCAGAGCGGTCGGGCGAACTAGAGAGATTGTGTGCGGAACGACCTGACCTGGGCGCCAGGCTTGGAGACTCACGGTTCACCAGGGCCGAGGCGCTGTATGCAGTCACCGACGAAGGCGCCCTCCACCTCGACGACATCCTCACCCGCCGAACGAGGATTTCCGTGGAGACCGCCGACCGGGGCACGATGGTGGCAGATGAGGTGGCCAGGCTGGTCGCGCCGGAGTTGGGCTGGTCCGACCAAGACGTGAAACGGGAGGTTGCCCACTACCTCGCACGGGTTCAGGCCGAACGCGATTCGCAGACCCGGCCAGATGACCGGACCGCTGACGCGGCCAGGATGGGGGCCGCGGATGTGAGGCTCGGGGGACTCGATTGAGCGGTACAAGAGCTGGCGCGAGATTGGTTTGCTTTGGGTTGGCCCTTGCCGCCTGCACCACGGCGGATGTCGGGGAAACAACCACCGCTCCGATCGAGAATACGTCTCCGGGTCGGATCGTGGTGCTCGACGCCGACGGCGACATTGTCACTCTCGACCCGGACGGTGCCAACCGGGTAGCGATCACCGCCGACGGCGATACCGCCACCTACTTCCAACCGGTGTGGTCGCCGGAATCTTCGACCATCGCCTGGAGCGTCTCCGACGCAGAGGGGTTCGCGGTTGGCTTCGCCCGCGATGACGGTTCAGAGAGGGAGCGGGTCGATGTGCCCGGATTTCCCTTCTATGTCAACTGGTCGCCCGACGGCGAGCAGATCGGGCTCCTTCACGGGGGCAGCGGGGGAACTTTCGATTTCGAATTGGTCGACATGGTCGCCGGCAGGTCGTCGGCCCTGGACAGCGGATCACCGTACTACTTCTCCTGGAGCCCTGAAGGCGACGCGCTTGTCGTGCACGTTGGTGGCGACAGGCTCGAGATCTTCGACGAGTCCGCCACGCCCACGGACATCGGCCCGACTTCACCGCGCTTCTTCGCTCCCCGTTGGGCTCCGCCCGGCATCTTCTATCTCAGTCCCGACGGCATCACTCTTCGCACTAACGAAGGCGACCGCAGAGTTCTCTCGCAGGCCGCCGGGTTCGTGAGCATCAACCCCAATCCTCGAGGCTCGCTGGTGGCGGTCCACAGTCTCAGCAGCCTGGGTGGGATCACAGTGGGTCTTGCTGTCACGCCGGTCGAAGAGGGGAACACCGTCTCGGTCATCGATGTCGATTCGGGTGATGTGGAAGTGGTGAGCGATACACTGTCGATTGGCTCATTCTGGAGCCCCAATGGCGCCAGGCTCCTCATCCTCGAGGTGAACGCAGACGCGAGGGCTGTCGATGTCGTCATTTGGGAGGAGGGCGAGAAACGGGTCCTGACGACCATGGGACTACCTGATTCACTGATAACCGAAGCGCTTGCCTTCTTCGACCAGTACGCCCAGTCTTGGCGGCCGTGGAACCCCGGCTCTGATGCAATAGTGCTCCCAGGGACAATCGGGGAAGCGGAAGGAGTGTGGGTCGTCCCCGTCGACGGCACCGACCCGTTGAACGTTTCGGACGGCGACTGGGCGTCGTGGTCTTACGGGCACTAGTCCGCAGCCGGGATTGGTGTGATGCTCACCTCGCCCACCCTGCGGCCTCGAGTGCTTCGCACCCTGAGCCGCCAGGTCTCGGTCTCCGCGACGTCGCCCCGCCGCGGTACCCGGCCGAGCCGATCCATGAGGAATCCACCCACAGTCCCGTACTCGCCTTCCGGGAGATCGACACCAAGCTCGTTTAGCTCCTCGATACGGATTGTTCCCGAAACCAGCATTGTTCCGTCTTCGTTGACATGAACCGGCTGTTCATCGAGGTCGTGCTCATCGGTGATCTCGCCGACGAGCTCCTCTGCGATGTCCTCCATGGTGATGATCCCTGCGGTACTCCCGTGCTCGTCGACGACGATGCCGATGTGGCTCCGCGATCGACGCATCTCGGTGAGGACTGACTGGATCCGTGCCGTCTCGGGGACCGCCAGCGCCTCCCTGAGCAACTCTTCGTCGATGGCCCGGTCAAGAGCTTCGCCCTCGATAGCGATCAGGTCCTTGATGTGGACGAAGCCCCGGACATCGTCCAGATCGCCGCTGTGCACCGGGATTCGGGAATGGCCGGTGGTCTTCATCATTTCGAGAATCTCTCCGGTGGATGACTCGAAGCTGGCGGCGATGACATCGGGTCGGGGAGTCATCGCAACCGAGACGTCGCGTTCGGCGAAATCGATCGCACCCGTCAGCAGGGTGTGAGCGAAGTCACCGATGACCCCTTCCTCCTGGCCGGCACCGATGACCATTGCCAGGTCCTCCGCTGAGTGGCCGACTTCGAGCGCGTCGGCCGGGCGGACACCGAAGAGGCGCAGGACGCCGTTGGCGATCCCGTTGAGCAGCCAGATCAGGGGCCGGAAGACGAACATGAAGGCCCGGAACGGGAAGGCCATGACAATCGCAGACTTCTCCGGGCTGGATATGGCGATGTTCTTGGGGGCCATTTCGCCGATGACCATGTGGAGGAACACCACGATCATCAGGGCAATGACCAGCGCTATCCCGTGGATGACATTCTCCGGCAGCTCGGTCAGACCGAGGCCCGCCTCGAGGAACCCGGCGATGGCAGGCTCGGCGACTGCACCGAGCAACAGGGACGCCATTGTGATCCCTAGCTGTGCGCCGGCCAGGCTGAGCGAGAGGTCGCGATTCAATTTGACGGCGACCTGGGCAGCCGCCCCGGGGGTCTGTTCCAGCACATTGCGTCGTGCAGTTATGTAGGCGAACTCGGCGGCAACGAAGAACCCGTTGGCAACCAGCAACAACACGAGCCAGACCAGGGCGAGCCAGTTCACTGCGTCGCTTCCCTCCGCGCGGTCTTGGTAGCCTTCACTTCATCGACGCGCAGACCGTCCATCGACAGGACCTCGAAGGCAAAGCCGCCCAATCTGATGACGTCACCCGGTGAGGGGAACGTCCCTCGATGAGCGACAATCAACCCTCCGAGTGTTTCGTATCTGCCTTCAGGCCACTCGAAACCGATGAGCTCTTCGACCTCGTGGCGGTGGAGGAGGCCGGAGAGAATCTCCACATTATCGGGGTCGGTAGTGGTGGCGGCGTCCCGATCGTATTCGTCCTCGATCTCGCCGAAAATCTCCTCGAGCAGGTCTTCGATGGTCACGATTCCGGCCGTGCCTCCGTACTCGTCGACCACGACGGCCATTCCCTTGCCACTGGTTCGTAGCTCGTTGAGGACATATTCCAGAGATGACGTTTCGGGGACCTCGAGTGCGGGCTGGCTTATCGAGCCGACCTCGGTGATCGGCATGCGGGCTGGGGGGATCTCGATCGTGTCTTTGATATGGGCGATCCCGATCACGCTGTCGAGGTCCTCGTCGTAGACCGGGAATCGGGAGTGTCCTGTCGCCATCGACTCTCTGCGAAGATCTGCCACCGATTCGTGACGGCTCAGTCCGGCAATATTGACCCGGGGGATCATGGCGTCGCTGGCGATCTTCTCGGTGAAGGAGAGGGCCCTGGTGAGCAGCCGCAGCTCGCTGTCGTCGAGCCAACCGGCCTCCCCGGACGACCTGATCATCAGCTCCAGCTCCTCGACGGAGCGGACGCCGGCAAGTTCCTCGCGGGGCTCGATACCGAGGCGGCGGACTGTCCAGTTGGCCGACCGATTCAGGAAGAGAATCAGCGGCTGGAGGATCCGATTGACGATCTGCATCGGGATCCCGAACCACACGGCTGAAGCAAACGGCCTGGAAATGGCAAGGTTCTTCGGCACCAGTTCACCAAAAACCATCTGGGTGCCTGTGGCCAGAATGAAGGCGATCCCAATTGAGAGAGCCAACGTCGTCTCATCAGTGAACCATGAAATCTCCTCGAACAGTGGGCTGATCAGCCGGGCGAGGGTGGGCTCGGCGATGAACCCGAGGATGAGCGAGGTCACCGTTATGCCCAGCTGGGCCCCCGAAAGCTCGAACGAGAGGTTGCGAAGTGAGCGCAAGATTAGCGACGCCGACTTGTCTCCCTCGTTCGCCTTGCGCTCGATGAGGCTTCGATCGACGCTGACAATGGCGAATTCGCCTGCGACAAAGAAGGCGTTGAGCAGGATCAGAACCAAGACTGCGAGCAGTCCGACGAGGTTACTTATGAGCCCACCTCACGACTGTGGTGCGCTATTGAACCAGCCAGCGCTGGAGGCAGGGCCGGAAGACTCTGACCGAGGAACCGAATGGGACTGCCCGGTTGAGGAGGTTCGTCGTTGGATTCGTCAGGTTCCACTCGGCGAAAGTATAAGCGGCGGCCGCTATTCGATGAGAAGACGGCGGGGAGCGGTAGTGATCACCTCGCCTCCACCGCTCCCGACGATCAACGTGTCGCTGAGAAAGTAGTCGCCGAGATCTTCGTCGGTGACCCAGGAGAGAATGTGGAACGCCATGCCCTCCTTCACCTCCACCAGCCCGTTGGGTCTGATCCCGAGAACTGACGAGCTGCCGACCCAGCTTGGGGGGAACCCGATTCCAACCGTGTATCCACAATGGTGCCTGCGCAGCCTGTCGTGACCCAGCCCACTGTCGACCACCGACTGCCAGGACTCGTAGACGGTGCCGGTTTGCACGCCTGGTTTGAGTGCTCCCACGGCCGCCTCGAGGGCATCGGTCGCAATCCGCTGCACCCGTTCCGCCCCGGGCTCGATCCGGCTGATGTAACCCATCCGGCCCAGGGGAGCGTGATAACGGTTGATCGACCCCGACAGCTCGATGAACAACTTCTCCCCTGGCTGGAGGTGCCGGTCCCGCCAGGTGGCATGTTCTTGCATCAGGGTCTCCGACGATCTGACCAACGGCGCAAACCCGGGGTACTCGCCGCCTCCGAGGATCATTGCCCGGTAAATCTCCGCAGCGACTTCCTTTTCGTTGCCCCCGACCCCTGCAGCAGCCAGGCCGGAGCGGGTCGCCCGGTCCGATATGGCGGCCGCCTTCCTGATGTAGTCGAGCTCAGCCGGGGACTTGATCAGTCGGGTCTCGTCGACCAGCCCCGCCCTGAATCGCGGGTCGGTGCTCGCCGAGCGGCTGGTGTCGATCCAGCGCACACCGGACACACCCTGTTTCAGGTCTTCCCACACTCCCGCGGGGAAGAACATGCTCGACCGGTCAACCCCTATTGCTGCCGTGTCCATGCCCATGCCTTTGATGGCGGCGACGGCAGCAGTTCCGGCTTCTTCCTCGTCGCCGTAACCGATGTGTTCGATATCGGGTGCCTGCTGGCTGATCGTGTGCCGTTCCATCGACCTCGTGAGAAGGGCCGGCGGGCCGTCCAGAGGCAGGATGAACATGGTGAATGCGAAGTATCCCTGGTGGCTCAGGCCGATCAGGTAGTAGATGTTTTCAGGGCTGGTGATGAGCAGAGCATCGGGCCTGTCGGGGTGGGCCTCCATCAACCGTCGAACTCGCCGTAGGCGGTCGGCGTATTCCTCAGCGGTGAAGATACCCCGGAAGGCCGTGTGGTCCACAGGGGGTCCTATTGCTCAGTCTCTTGCGCCGGTCATTCCCAACCGGGTTTCCGGGTTGGTATGACTGTCACCGGCACGGGACTGTGCCTGACCACCCTTTCGGCGATACTCCCCAATTTCCACCTCTCGAACCCCGAGCGTCCGTGGGTGGCCATCACGACCATCCTGACATCCTCGGCCCCGGCGTAGTTGACCAGGGCCTCTGCCGCGTCGTCTCCGCTGATGAGGGAGTAGTCGGCCGGGATCCCGTCGACGTCTGAGGCCACACTTCGCAGGTAGGACTCGATCATTTCGGGAACTTCGACCTGCTCGGATTTCGCCTGCTCCTGAAGATCGCTGCGAAGTCGCAAACCCGACACAGTGACGAGCATCAGCTCGTCCCCGAGCGCTTTGGCGAGCATCATCGCCGGCTCTATTGCTTTGGCGGCAGTATCCGAGAGGTCCAGAGGAACCACAATCTTCATGTCAGGTCTCCTGAGTCGATCACAGTGCGCACACTAGTGGCCTGTGTCGGGCGCCCCGATTCTCCGCCGGGTGAAGGATTACTCTGACCCACTCGACAAAAGGGTTCTCGATGACATCTGTTCCGAGGGTGGGTTCGGTGGTGGTCAACACGGTCGACCCTGACCGACTGGCCGATTTCTGGACCGAGCTGCTCGGCGTCGAGGTTGCACGGCGGTCGGGACCGTACTTCATCTGGCTCCAGCCTCAGCACGAAGGGGGGGTCTCCGTGGCCTTCCAGAAGGTCGATGCGCCCACCGAGGGGCGGCGCCGACTCCACCTCGACATGTCTGTCGAAGATCTCGACGGCGCCGTACGGCGCGCCCTCGACCTTGGGGCCTCCCATGTCGAAGACCATACGATCGGCGACTTCTCCTGGGTAGTGCTCGCCGACCCTGACGGCAACGAGTTCTGCCTCGCTCCCGGTCACTGAGCCCATTGGGACCTGAGACGTTTAGTAGTCCAACCCGTCGTCAGTCGGTCCGGACGATTCACTGCTTGCCTCCGGACCGCCGATCACCTCTCCATCGGCATCGACCACGAACCAGACCCCGTTGAAGTCCTGTCCTAGCGTATCGCCCGGGCTGGTGTCAGGTGTGTAGAGGTATAAGGGCATGCCGTTGACTGTCAGCTGCTCGGACCCATCCGTCCTGGTCGTGCCACCGAAGAGTGATCCGTCGAGCTCCGAAGAGATGGCTGTGTTTGCGGGAATGGGTGGCCAGAGATCGGCGCACGCGTCATAACATGTGCTCTCGCCTCCACTATCGGCGGCAAATATGTAGAGGGTGAATCCGTTCGGATCGACAAGGATTGTCCCCAGTTCGGTCTGCGCGGTATGCACTCCATCCATCGCCTCCTGATCTCCTCCGGCGGTCGTCGTCGTGGCCCCTCCAGCATCTGTGGTCGTGGTGTCGTCAGAGGGGAGAGTGGTTGCGTCGCCGTCGGTTTCATCGCCGCCGCCACACGCGGCGACCATCAGAATGAGGGCAATGAACATGTTCAGTCGTGATTTCAATTCATCTCCTTGGTTCCTGTCTTTCACTACGTCTGATCGCGGTCCACGGTTCGCGTGCCAGAATGACCGGGTGGATTCTGAGGTGCTCGGTCGATTCCGGGCCGGCGACGAGGAAGCGGTCAAGGCGGTTTACAACCGGTTCTCCGGTGCCGTCTACGCCCTCTCGCTCTCCATCTTGCGTGACCCCGGACGGGCAGCCGACGCTACCCAGCAGACGTTTGTCAAAGCCTGGCGTTCTGCATCATCGTTCGACCCGACCCGTGAGTTCGCCCCCTGGATCTATTCGATCGCCCGACGAACCGCCATCGATATCTACCGCAAGGAACGACGACGGATCCCATCCGACAAGGTCGACGCCATCTCAGAGGGAACCTCGATGGAACGGGTGTGGGAGGTATTCCAGGTACGGGCGGCGGTGGACATGCTCTCAGACGAGGAGCGCCAGGTGGTGGCGATGAGCCACTTCGAAGGGTTGACTCATGCCGAGATTGCGGAGCGACTCGACATCCCGTTGGGGACCGTGAAGTCCCGCTCGCACCGCGCCCACCGGAACCTGGTGGAACTTCTCGGTCACCTGGATATGGAGTCAGAATGAACCGAACGTCGCTTGCGGGCGTAACACTGATGCACAATGAGTAGAGATCGCGAGGCGAGCTACCTCGCCACAGGCACCGGGGAACCGCCGGAGAATCACGAGAGCCTCGATGCGGCGCGTCGGGTCCTTGCCCGGCCGTCCACATGGGAGGTACCGTCGCAGTCGGTTGCCGAAGGGGTGTTGGGCGAGATTCGGGAAGCTACGGGCCAATTCAAAGAGACACGGAAACGGATTTCACCGGCGCGGTTGGTGGCCGCAGCCCTTACTCTCGGCGCGATTCTGCTGGTCACGGCCATCGGTCTCGGATCGCTGCGTGACGGTACCCGGGTCGACCTCACCGGTACCGAACTGGAACCTACGGCGAGCGGGACTGTATGGCTCCAATCCACCGACGCTGGATGGGCGATCAGGATCGACCTCGAAGACCTGCCTCCTGCCGGCGCCGGCTACTACTACGAGGGGTGGGTGTGGAGCGACGACGGAGAAGGGGTCAGTATCGGGACCTTCCATCTCAGGGACGGCTCGGAGCCCCTCAGCTTGTGGGCCGGAGTCGACGTCGCCGACTACCCCTCGATCTGGATCAGCCGGCAGGCCGAAGGTGGCGGCGCCGCGGTCTCCGAGGAGATTGTGATGCGCGGTCGCCTCGAGACCGCAGAGGACAACGGGTAGGCGAGACGTATTTTCTTGACTATCGCCCGGGACCTCGTACCATTCGAGCCGATGACACGTCATTTCTCGCTCTGCGCCTGCACCTGCACTTGTTGTGCGGCCGCGCCGTGCGGGTGATGACGAACTAACCACAAGCTGACTCAACACCACCACCCGCACCGGTTTTCCGCTGCGGGTTTTTCTATGCCCTGAGGGACCCATGACAACAATCACCAACACACAACTCCACACCGATCACGGATTGCGCCGGTATGACGATGTGCGCGGCCTGCTGCCCGATGCAGACAATCCGTCGCCGATCGTCCGTCTCAACCACGTCGACCCGGCCGCGACAGCCGAGACCTATCTCAAGCTCGAGTGGCTGAACCCGTTCGGGTCGGTGAAGGATCGAACGGCGGCATATCTCCTTGCGGGGCTTGCCGAGCGGGGTGAGCTGGATGGCAAGGAGATCGTCGAGGCGTCCTCGGGAAATACAGCAATCGCCCTCGCCGCGCTGGCGGCGCTCTCCGGGACCAGGCTCACGGCCACGATCCCCGACGGGGTCCCTGAGGAGAAGAAGGTCATTCTCCGGATGCTCGGCGCCGAAGTCTGGGAGACCCCCGACGACCTCTGCCCGGTAGACCATCCCAAAGACGGTGCCATCGCGCTGGCCCGCTCGCTGGCTGCATCTGAGGGAGGCAACAGGTTCGTGGCCACCGAGCAGTACGAGAACCAAGACAACATCCGGGCCCACTACGAGACGACCGGCCCCGAGATCTGGGCGCAAACGGAGGGTCGTGTGGGTTGGTTCATTGCCGGCTACGGGACCACAGGGACTCTGGTCGGCGCAGGCAAATACCTCAAGGAGAGGAATCCTGATGTTCGCGTCGTCGGCGTTGAGCCCGAGCCCGGGCACAGGCTGCCGGGCTTGAAGAGCTTCAAGGAGGCAAGAGTTCCCGGCCTGCTCAACGCCAGTCTCATCGATCGCTCCATAGTCGTCGGCGACGAAGACGCCTACCGGGTGACCAAAGACCTGTGGCGCCGGGAAGCGTTGATGGTTGGCCCCTCCACCGGTGCCGTTGTCCACGCCGCAACACAGATCAATGCCAGACCCGACGACGTGATCGTTGCGATCTCCGCCGACTCGGGAATCAAATACACGAGCTACTTCGGGGAAATCCTCGGAAACGAAGGGACACCAACGATATGACCAACACAGCCCGCACCGAGACAGCTGCCAGTCAGGTGATCGACCTCGATTGCTCCGGACTCCTCTGCCCTCTCCCCGTCTACAAGGCGGCGCTTGCGCTCAACAACTTGAAAGACGGCGATCTGCTCCGACTGGTGACAACGGATCCAGGCGCACTTCGGGACATCCCGGCCATGGCCCGCCAGCGCGGTGACACCCTGGTCGAGGTGGTCGAAGAGGCGAACGGTCAGGTCTTCGTGGTGAAGAAGGGAAGCTCCGAATGACACAGACAGCAACACCTCTACCAGTTGAGGATTTGCAGGCCCAGGAGCCGGCTCCGCGCAAGAAGCGGATCGCGCTGGTGGCGTCGAAAGGGACTCTCGACCAGGCGTATCCGCCGTTGATCCTGGCTTCGACGGCGGTGAGCATGGGATGGGAGGCAGGGATCTATTTCACCTTCTACGGGCTCGACATCCTCCACAAGGACCGTTTCGAGAAGCTGAAGGTGGCATCCCTGGCCAATCCTTCGGGGCCGATCCAGCTTCCCAACGCGCTCGGGGCGATTCCGGGTGCCACTGCAGCCGCAACCAGGGTGATGCGCAAGTGGATGTCGGATGCGCGAATGCCGACCGTCCCCGAGTTCCTCGAGATGAACCGGGAACTCGGTGTCGAGTTCTTCGCCTGCGCCACCACGATGGGAGTGATGGGAGTCGAGGAGAAGGATCTGATCGAAGGCTCGGACATCGCCGGTGCTGCCGCCTTCCTCGACTACGCAGCGGAGGCAGACATTTCGATGTTCGTGTGAAAGGCGCCAGACCGCGCCTAGCTCTGGCAGTCGACCATCGCCGGGAGGAGGGGGTCGCGCGTCGACCCGGTCGGCAAGCCTTGTCTAGCGCCACCTCTCGCCCAGGTGCCAGATGAGCCGACGGAGGTTTCTCCTGGCGAGCAGCCCCGCGATTGCTGCGATGAGAGCTCCGAGAATTGCCAGATCAGCCAGCGTCCATTGGTGTGAGCTCCGAAACACGTACGGAGCGGCGTCGGACGATGACTCCTGCTCTGCTGTCGGGGGCTCGCCTGGTCCCCCGTTCGTCAGCCCCGCCGCTGCTGTGTCGCGATCAATTTCTGGCGACAGGCCGCTGTCGTCGGTTGTGCTCCCCTCAGCTTCCTCGACCGTTTCGTCTCCCTGCAATTCGTCGTTGGTCAGGTCGGAGTCACTTGCGTCGGTTGGGTTCGCCGCCGCGTTCGTGATGGTGTCATCTGATGGGGTTGTTGTCGTCGATTCCGTGAGTGTTGCGATGGTGGCGTTTGGAGTCGTGGTTGTCGTCGGCACTGCTGTGGTGGTTGTCGTCGGCCCTGCTGTGGTTGTGGTCGCGGGACTCGTCGTGGTTGTGGTCGGTTCTGACTCAGCAACTTCAGATGTGAAGCAGAAAGTGACGTGGTCCAACCCACTGAGCGTCACGTCGATCGTTCCACCCTCACCGGTCGCCCAAATTCCAGAAAGAACCACTTGTTCGTCGTCGCCATCGTCGTCGTCTTCATCATCAATCTTCAACACGACACGGAACACCGGATCTTCGTTGTTGTTTGTCCACGAACCATTAGCGGTCAGCGTGATTGCCCCGGGCATGTTGGTCTCGATTTCACTAAGCGTGCCGTCATCCTTCTCGACCTTCCAGAAATCGCCGTTCCAAGCCGGGTTGGTGCTGGCACATTCCGCACTGGGAGAGCTGCCATTTCCCAATGCCGGCGGTGAAAAGACAATTATCAGTGAGCCAAGCAGGCAAAAGGCGGCTGCTAGCGCCAGTGCCTTCCTTCGGGCGACGGAACCCCATGTCACAGTCATGTCACTTTCGATACCCAACCCTTTCGGAAAGTATTCCGGGGTCAGGACTAGGCGCCGGTGGACGCCGCTGCGGCCTGACGACTGTCTACGACGTCGAGGCCGGGCTCGATGCGGAGATTGGAACCAGCAACCAGAGATCCACCGAGGGCTAACCCCGGAGTGAGCCCGACCCGGGAAGCGCGTGTGCCAGGCGGTGAACCAGCGATCGGCGCCGGCGACGCTGTCGTTCCGAGTTCGAGTGCGGGAACGGTGTCGTGGGCTCCGCCACCCCGAGGAATTGGCATAGCGCCGGCCACCCGTCGTTGTCACCAACTCTCAAGGTCATGAAGTCGTTTGGTCGGTCAGCGAAGTAGGCGGAGACAGTGCGGTTGTGGTTCTCGTAAACCTCGAGGTACCGCTCCTCGTTGCCCCTCGGATCTCCCACCCCGTAGATCCACTCCCGCATTGGCGTCGATTTTCCCCCGAAGTGGCGGACGACGCTCTGAATCCAGGCCTCCGGCTCGCGGTAGGTGAGAATGAACTTCGACCCGGGATACGCCGCATCGATCTCCCGATACAAGAACGGCCATGGGTTGTCCTGGGCGGCGTCGTACTCCTCAAGGGTATTCAGGGCGTGTCTCAGGGTTGTGTCCGGCGTGTTTCTGTCGTTGACACCGAACGGCCCGGTGACCCGGTAACCCAAGGTGCGGAGGGCGTTGGCGAATGATTTCGTGCCCGTTTTGTGCATCCCCACCCCGAGGATCTTTGTTTCAGTTTCTGTCATGCGACAGACGCTGGCAGCGCCCCGTTACCGGAGCCTGAACTGGGCATCACGGGCACATGAATGTTCGGAGAACAGGTCGATGACTAAAAAATGTTAGTAACTAACATTGATCTGGATGTCGACGACTCAGACGACCCCTGAACGGCTTCAGCAAGTCGCCCTCGATCTGTTCGAGGAGCGTGGCTACGACAACGTCACCGTGGAGCAGATCGCGACCGGCGCCGGAGTCAGCCATATGACCTTTTTCCGGCACTTCCCCACCAAAGAGTCGGTGGTGGTTTCCGATCCATACGATCCGATGATCGCTCATGCCGTCTCCGCCCAGCCGACTGACCTATCGGCATTGCAGCGGGTGAGGCGTGGGCTGCTCGAGGCGTCGGCAGCGATGGGCGATGGTATTGATGCAGCGACGCGAGCCCGGATCAGAATCGGTGTTTCGCACCCCAGGCTGCGCGCCGCGATGTGGGAGAACAACCACGAAACCGGGCGGCTTCTGGTTTCGGTTCTCACCGGATCGGGTGTGCCCGGGTTTGAGGCGCGGGTGGCAGTGGGCGCATGCCTCGGGTCTTTGATGGCGGCACTTGCCGACTGGGCTGAGGACGAAGCGGGAGAGTCACTCGGCCGCCGTATCGAGCGGGCCCTTGAGATCCTGGGCCCGGCATGAACCCGATTGTGACCGATGGAGTCAGCCGCGCATACGGGGATGAGCTAGCGCTGGATCGGCTGACCATCGAGGTAGCTCCGGGAGAGATCCACGCCATCGTCGGACTGAATGGTGCCGGGAAGACGACCTTGATGCGGATTCTGATGGGGATGATCCGCCCCGACTCGGGCCGAGCCTTGCTCCACGGATCCGATGTCATCGAGGTACCCGGCCGCACCTGGGCGGACGTAGGGCACATGATCGAATCGCCCTTCGGCTACCCGGAACTGACGGTGGTCGAGAACATCAGCGCGGCAGCGAAGCTGCGAGGGATCCCCTCTGGCGATGTTGCGGCCGCCGCCGACTCAGTCGTCAAACGGTTCGAATTGGGGCGGTGGGCGGATCGCCGGGCTCGCGCTCTCTCCATGGGCAACCGTCAGCGTCTCGGTCTGGCCTGTGCCCTGGTGCACACTCCTGGTGTGATTGTTCTCGACGAACCATCCAATTCGCTGGACCCGGCCGGTGTCGTCCTTGTCAGGGATCTGATGCGGCACGAAGCAGCAGAAGGCGCCGCCATCCTGGTGTCTTCACACCACCTCGATGAGCTGGCCCGGGTTGCTCACCGTATTTCGGTGCTGCACCGCGGCCGGTTGATCGGGAACATCGATCCGGATGGATTCGACCTGGAACGGCGCTTTTTCGAACTGGTTCATGGCGCTGAGACCTCTGTTGGCGAGGGAGTGCATCGTGCGTGAGGCGCTTTCGGTCGAGTTCCTGAAGCTGAGGAAGTCGCCCGTTGCATTGATCACCGGGATGCTGATTGTCCTTCTGATCCCGGCGATGAGCTTCGGCCTGGTGTCGGTCGTGGAGGGCTCGGGAAGTGGCCTTCTTGCAGAAAAGGTAAGGGTCCTGGTCACCGGCACGGGATGGGTGGCGCTCGGGGGACTTCTCAATCAGTTCGCGGCCAGTGCCGTCTTCGTCGGGGTGAGCGTCGTTGCCGTCTGGTGCTTCGGCCGGGAATTCAGTGATCGCACGGTCGGTTCTCTGTTCGCTCTACCGACCTCTCGCGGCACCATCGCCGGGGCAAAGCTGATAGTCATTCTCTGCTGGTCGCTCCTCGTGTCCGTGCTGCTGGTGACGGTTGCAGCGGCCATCGGCGTGCTCGGTGGCCTCGGGCGCTTGGACTCTACGGCCTTCGAAGAGTTGGGGACTGTGATCCTCGTTGCGTGGCTGACATCACTCCTTGCCTCGACCCTCTCCCTGCCTGCCAGCATCGGCCGAGGCTATCTGCCGGCAATCGGGGTAATGGTGCTCATCTTGATGACGGCGCAGATGGCCGTGCTGTTCGAGGCGGGAGCCTGGTATCCGTACGCCTCGCCAGGGCTTTGGGCCGTTTCCTCTGACCAAGGGGATCTGGTGGTCGGCGTTGCACATTTGGCCACGGTGCCGGTGCTTGCAGGAGTTAGCTCCCTTCTCACCGTGAGATGGTGGCAACGCTTCGAACTGGTGTGATGGGCCTGCCTACTCGCGAATTCGTACGGTCCGTCTGACGTCGCAACGATGCGGAGACATCCCGGATCAGACGAACTGGCTGAGCCTCATCGCGTCCACCGCTGGGTCGCTCGTGCCAAGCACAATCCTTCTGTACTCCCAATCGTCGACTGTGACCACGAGGACCTCGTCCGGGCGGAAGACGGCCCAGAACTCGCGGTTGGCACCGAACCCGTATGAGCCGTGGTGAACCACTCCCGGGATGTAGGTGCCGGGGAGCCGCAGCAGAATGCCCCTTCCGGGAGGGACCTCTTTTCTCGGCAACACCTCGACCGATCTGATCTTTTTCGCTGGAATCCCGAGACTGCTTTTGAGGGCGAAGATGCGATCCTTCCCGGTCAGGGTGACCACGACCAGGTCTCCGCTCACGTCGATTTCAATTGCCACTTTTTCTCAGTGCAACGCCGAGCAGTGCAAATTAGCCGTCGGACGCCAGACTCAGTGGGCAAACCGAACATCAGGAGCTGAAATGGGCATCAATTTCAGATATATCATCGACGACGTTGCAGAGGCGATGGCGTTCTATCGTGACTTGCTCGATTTCGAAGTCATCATGAATCCCGCGCCCGGTTTCGCCGCTCTGTCGCGCAACGGGGTCAAGCTGCTGTTGAACGTCCCGGGGGCAGGAGGCGCGGGCCGGGCCGGTGGCGATCCTGAGCCGGGGGGATGGAACCGGATCCAGATCGAAGTCGACGATCTGGAGGTCTTGATGGAACGTCTCCGCACCGGCGGCGCAAGGTTTCGGGGCGAGGTTGTGGAAGGTATGGGCGGTAGCCAGGTCCTCGTCGAGGACCCCTCGGGGAATCCGGTCGAGTTGCTCCAACCCTCGGGCTGAAAAGCCTCAGTCGCAGGCCGGGATCTCCTCGATGGAGGGCTCATAGATCTCTACAGCCCCATTGGCTTCCGCCTCGACCCGGGGTGGGCTCCCTTCGACGTCGCTGACGACGGTACCGGTTCCCTTCTTCGGAGGCACACCTTGCCCTAACCTGCGGCGTCGTGACAGAAGATCCTCACAGGATTGAAGCCGTCGTCTTCGATGTCGGGGGAGTGCTGCTCGATTGGAATCCCGAATACCTCTTCCGGAAGCTCATTGAAGACGACGCTGAGCGGCGCTTGTTCCTGACCGAGATCTGCTCTCCGGAGTGGAACGCGGCGCAGGATGCGGGGAGGAGCTGGGGCGAAGCCACCTCCGAGCTCAGCCGGAGTTTCCCTGAGTATTCGGAGCTGATCGCTGCATATGACGAGCGGTGGGAGGAAACCATCGCCGGCCCGATCGATGAGACGGTTGCTGTGCTCAACGACCTGCGCACCGCAGGGATCCCCACCTATGCCCTCACCAATTTTTCGGCGGAGAAATGGGAGGTGGCAACCGACCGGTGGGATTTCCTCGACGGGTTCGAGGGCGCCGTCGTCTCCGGAGTCGAGAAAGTGCCCAAGCCTGATCTCCGGATCTATCGGATTCTCCTCGACCGATATGCGTTGGACCCGAACCGGACGTTCTACACCGATGATATGAAGGCAAATGTCGAAGCTGCCAGTGCGGTCCGGATTGACGCCGAAGTCTTCGTCGACCCTGGGACCCTGCGACAACAGCTTGTCGACCGGGGAGTGTTACCCGCCGCCACCTGAGCCGTCGCCGGGCTCATCGGTGTCCCGTTTCACTACCGGCTGCATCTCGGTGGTTGTGGGAAAGGAACGGTGCCAACCCGAGCCCTCCACCACTCTTGTGGTGAGACGGCGCCACGCTTGGGGCTCACTGGCCGGGAGTTCGCGGAGGAGTTCGGGAACCACTTTGGCCCAACCGACTGCTCTCAATGCGAAGATCATCACTGTCCCGGTGAGGGCAACCACACCGACTGCGGCGAGAAGGACCACGGTCCGGGGCAGTTCGAGCGCAAAGAATCCGCGCAGGGCCGGGTTTGCCATTGTCACCAGGAGCAGTCCGGCCATGGTTGCGATCAGGCCCTTCTTCCACGGCACCAGTGGGCGGGCGACGATGCCCAATGCGAACAGGCCAATTGCAGCGAGAACAAGTGTGGCGGTGGTACGCGATTGCTCGATGGAGGAGCCTTCGAGGTCGGCGAGCCAGTATGCGGCAAACGTGGCCAGGGTGGCAACCAGGCCGGTTGGAATCGCAAACTTGAGCACCCTTGAGACAAAACCGGAACGGCTGCGGCGTTTCGACGGCGCCAGGGCGAGGAAGAACGCAGGGATACCGATGGTGAGGCTTCCGACCAAGGTGAGATGGCGGGCCAGGAACGGAAACGGCAACGTCGAGAGGACTATCGCCAGGGAGAGTCCGAGTGCGTAGACCGTGCTGGTGATGAACAGGTTGGCCACCCGTTCGATGTTGGAGGTGACCCGGCGCCCCTCACCGACGATTCCCGGAAGGCTGGCAAATCGGCCATCAATGAGCACCAGTTGGGCAACAGCACGCGACGCGGGAGCGCCACCCCCGATGGCGATCCCGATGTCGGAATCCTTCAACGCGAGCACGTCGTTTACTCCGTCGCCGGTCATGGCCACGATATGGCCCCGCGACTGCAGCGCACGGACCATGGCCCGCTTTTGGTTGGGTGAGACCCGTCCGAAGACTGTGGCCTTCTCCATGAGTGCCGCCAGCTGGTTGGGATCTTCGGGAAGGTGGCGGGCGTCAACCACGCTGTCGGCTCCGTCCACTCCGACCTTGCGGGCGACGGCGGCGACGGTCTCGGGATGGTCACCCGAGATGACCTTGATCCTCACGCCCTGCTCGGCGAAATAGCGGAGGGTCTCGGCTGCGTCGACCCTGACCCGGTCGGAAAGCACGAGAATCGCCACCGGTGTCACGTCCGACGGAAGCCGGCTCTCCGACAGGGTGTGTCGACTGGTCCCAACCAGGAGGATTCGATTTCCCCCTGCCGACACCTTCGAAACCAGCTCCATGGCCCGTGTATCGTGGGGTGCCACCACGTCAGGCGCCCCGATCACCCAGGTTCCGTCGCCGAAGAAGGTGACACCGCTCCACTTGCGGGCCGAGGAGAAGGGAACGGACGCTTGCACTCCCCAGCCGGGGTCGTAGGGAAATGCCGCCGCGATCGCGGCGAGGGTGGCGTTGGGATGCGACTCCGAGGCGGCGATTGCAGCAAGTGCCGGCCCGGGGTCCTCCTCGGTTAGCAAGACCACTTCCTCGACGGCGAGCACTCCTTCGGTGAGTGTCCCCGTCTTGTCGAAGCAGACAATGTCGACGCGGGCGAGGCCCTCGATGGCGGGCAACTCCTGGACCAGCACGTTGCGTTGGCCCAGCCTGATCACACCAACAGCGAAGGCGACTGATGCCAGCAACACCAGGCCCTGGGGGATCATCGCCACGCCGGCCGCCACTGCGCCGCCGAGGCCCTCCATCCAGGTTCCTCCGCCGCGGGTCGAGCTCCACACCAGCAGGACTCCCATGGGAACCACGACCCAGCTGACCACACCGAGAATCCAGTTGATCCCGTCCCGCAGTTCGGAGCGGACCAGTGTGAACCGTTTGGCGGCGTGGGCGAGACGGGCAGCGTATGAGTCGTCGCCCACCCGCGTCGCCCGGTACCGGCCCGACCCGGCGGCGACGAAGCTTCCCGAGAGGCATTCGTCGTCGGGTTGCTTGTGTACGGGGTCGGATTCTCCGGTGAGCAGCGATTCGTCGATCTCGAGGCCGTTGGATGAGACGACCACACCATCGACAGCCAGTTGATCCCCCGGCCGCAGTTCGATGAGATCGTCGATGACGATCCTCTCTACGGCGACCTCTCTCACCTCTCCCGCTCTGACAGCATGGATCTTCGGGGCGGCCACCAGCTCCAATCGGTCGAGGGTGCGTTTCGCCCGTAACTCCTGGACGATCCCGATTGCCGAGTTGACCACCAGGACTATGCCGAACAGAGCGTCCCTCGGTTCGCGGAGGACCACCAGCACCACGATGAGCAAGGCGCCGAGGAGGATGTTGAACCGGGTGACGACATTGGCGCGGACAATCTCGCCCGTGGTTCGGGTCGGGCTATCCGAAAGCCGGTTGACCAGACCGGCCTCCATGCGCTGGCGTACCTCGCCGGGAGTGAGCCCCTGTTCTGGTGAGGCTGTTTCGAGGGTCGTCATCCGCAGCCAGCTTAAGGCGACTGCGATGGTGAGAGGATATAGGCACTCCTCAAGATTTTGGTGGCCGAATGCCGATGGAGAGAGATGCCGACCGTCGAAGACAGGAGTGTTGAGGAGATGAAGTGTGTGCAATGTGGCAGACGGGCGGCATTTATATCTCCGATCGGAACCATGTGCCCCACCGATGCTCTTCTTGCTGCCACCTTTCACGACTGGATCCCCGCGCACATCCGTCCCGAGGATCGGCTCGAACGTATTCCCGCCGAACATCTAAGGGTGTTTCGAACGGGGCCCCAACCCTCGGGGCCACACCCGCTAAACACCGATATTCGCTCTAACTAGCCCGACCCTCGTCAGCACCCTGAAGGCGAGCATCCCGCGCGCGGCTCAGGCCGGCCACGTCGACCCGTCCAAGTTCTGTCGCGAGTCGGCAGCAGATTGACAACCTTACGACGTATGATTATCTTGTGCTCTCGATTACCTTACGATGTACGAAGGATAGGAAGAAATGTCTGAGCTCGCTGTCGAGATACCCGGAGCGCACCGGGCACCGAGAGGCGCTCAAGGGACCCCGAGCTTCGCGTGGCTGGGCCGGATCCTCATCGTCGGCGGAGCCGGCTACGTGCTGGGTGCCTTCGTCGGATACGGCATCGCCGGCGCCGAGTCGTGGCTGGTCGAAGGTCTCACCTAGCCCGCCACCATCGGCGATTTCTGGATGATCGGCTACCTCCTCTTTGTCGGGATCCCAACGGGTTGAGAACCTCTGTCCGGGTTCCGTGGCGCGGCCTCAGCTGACCAGCCTCCTAGGGTCGTGTCATGGACGATAGAGAACGACGCCCTGAAGGCTCTCCGGCTCGGATGATGCTCCGGCGAATCACGATTGGCCTGACTATCCCTCTGCTTGCAGCCGCCGTTCTGTGGTGGATAGCGGGCTCCGATCTCGGGCTCACGCGGTGGATCTCGATCGGGGTGATCGTGCTCGCCCTGGCGGGCTGGTACTTCTCACAGAAAAGGGCCTGATTATTGGGCCGACAATTGATCGGCCATCATCAGGTCAGGCCTCAGCCCTGCTGGCTCCTGTGTCGGCGCCAGGCCCACCATCCGATGATGATTGGGACCAGAGCGATGAGCACCGAGATCAGGAAGAACTGGAGGCCTGATGTCCCGCCGTACAACTCCTGGAAGTTCTCGGCGCCAAACAAGGCCATAGCAATCCAGACGGCGGCGGTGACCCACATGACAAGAGCGAGGATTTGCATACCCGGTAATTTAGAACCCTCGAGCCAACCGGGTGGCGGTTTTCGTCGCCGCCGGCGGACGAGACCGGAAGGGTGACAGGCTCATTGTGGGTCGACGCTGAACAACTCAGAGAGTTCCCACGACCCTTCAGCAGCATCGACACCAGCATTAAGGAAACAAATTGCTTCATTCATGCCCGGTATCGTTTGCCTTCCATCCGGACCAATGCCTTGTGCCAGCAAAGCTCGCTCCTAGTCGGACGGTCGCCCGCGTCCCGATCGGTATCGACGGATCAAGACGTTGGTCGACGAGTCGTGGGAGAGGTCGGGAGCGTCCTCCCTGGTCAGCTCGTCGATCACTGTTGTGGCGAGCTCTTTGCCCAGTTCGACGCCCCATTGGTCGAATGAGTTGATCCCCCAGATCACACCCTGTGTGAAGACCTTGTGTTCGTAGAGGGCGATGAGCTGGCCGAGAACGGAGGGCGTGAGACGGGGAGCCAATATCACCGAGGTGGGCCGGTTGCCGGGGAAGGACTTGTGGGGGACGAGACGCTCATCGACTCCGGTGGCCGCCACCTCAGCCGGGGTCTTGCCGAACGCCAGCGCCTCGGCCTGGGCGAACATGTTTCCCATCAACAAATCGTGTTGACCGCCAACATCCTCAGCAGGCTCGACGAAACCGATGAGGTCGGCAGGGACGACAGTGGTGCCCTGATGGAGCAACTGGTAAAAGGCATGCTGGCCGTTGGTGCCCGGCTCGCCCCACACGATCGGAGAGGTGTCCATCTCCACGGGTGATCCGTCGAGTCGAACGCGCTTGCCGTTCGATTCCATTTCGAGCTGTTGGAGATAGGCGGGGAACCGGTCGAGATCCTGGCTGTAGGGGAGGACAGCGTGCGTCGGATAGCCCAACACATTGCGATACCAGACTCCGATCAGGCCGAGGAGTACCGGAACGTTGCGCTCAAACGGAGCGGTGCGGAAGTGCTGATCGATAGTCCGGAAACCGGACAGCATCTCGCCGAAGGCATCGGGTCCGATGGCGATCATGAGGCTGATCCCGATCGCCGAGTCCATCGAGTATCGGCCGCCGACCCAATCCCAGAACCCGAACATGTTGTCGGTGTCGATGCCGAAATCGGCGACAGCTTCGGCGTTAGTGGAGACGGCCACGAAGTGGCGTCCCACTGCAGCCTCATCGCCAAGTCGATCGACGAGCCAGGCCCGAGCGGTACGAGCGTTGGTGAGGGTCTCGAGGGTGGTGAAGGTCTTGGAAGCAACGACAAAGAGGGTCGTTTCGGGGTCCACGACGTCGAGCACTGAGCAGATGTCGGCAGGGTCGATGTTCGACACGAAGTGAGCATCGATGTCGGGTGACACGAAGGCACGGAGTGCTCTGAACGCCATAGCCGGTCCCAGGTCGGATCCGCCGATCCCGATATTGACCACATGGTTGATCCGGCGACCGGTGTGTCCCTGCCATGCACCGCTGCGTACCCGACCGGCGAAGTCGCCCATACGGTCGAGCACCTCGGTGACATCGCCGGTCACGTCGACGCCGTCGACAGAGAACCCGTCGTTGGGGCCTGCCCGCAAAGCCGGATGCAGCACGGCCCGATCCTCGGTGACGTTTATATGTTCCCCGGCGAACATCGCAGCGATCCGGTCGGACAGCCCGGCACTTTCTGCAACGGCCAATAGAGCCGAGACGACCTCGTCGGTGATCAGGTTCTTGGAGAAGTCGACAAACAGATCGCCGGCGGAGAACGCGAGCCGTTCGGCGCGTCCGGGATCTTCGGCGAAGGCGTCGCGCAGGTCGAGTTTGTCTGCTTGTCGGCCAAGTAGTTCGAGTGCTTCCCACTCGGCGGTGGCGGTGATTGAAGTCATCAGTTCTCCAGGTGCGATGAATGGTTTGCACGGTCCTCGGTCAGAAGTTCTTTGACCACGATGTCGAGACCCTTCATCTCACCACGGGCGACGGCGGCTCCGAACGCCTCGCTCTCCATCCTCGTCGAAAGGTCGTCCAACAGTGCCGTGGCCGACTCGGCGATTGTGGTGGTCTCGAAGATAAAAGGCCGGTCGCTCGAGGGGTCCGCTCGGACGGACGTGGCCGCCTCAGCTGCCCGCTCGGCGGCGCCGCTCATCGACATGACCTGGGCGAGCAAGATCGTGACATAACCCATCTCGTTAACGAGTCCCATTCTCTCGAAGATTTCGAGACCTTCCCGTAATATTCCGTCAGCCCGGTCCCACTCACCCCGCTGGATCTGGACCTTGCCGAGTCCGGTCAACCCGAGGGCGAGAACCCTGATGTAACCGAGGCGGCGGGCGACTTCGATCTGTCGGCTGTGCATCGATGCCGCATTGTCCAGCCGCTCCTGGGCGAGCGCCAGCGAGGCCTGGAGATACAGGTTCCAACCGAGCATCGTCTGGTCATGTTCCGCCACCAACACTCGCTCTCCTGCACGGAGTGTCTCCACAGCCGTTTCGAGGTCCCCTTTCTGCAGGTAGGCGCCGGCCAGGTAGTTGCTCATCCCGGCCGAGAACGCCCCATAGCCCGACTCGTCACCGACACGCATTGCTTCCTTGCCCAACTCAATGAGGCGGTCGGCATCTCCGCGATAGCTCTCGATCTCACAGAGGGCCTCCAAGGCCATGAGATATGCGAGTGTGTCGTCTGTCTTCTGTAGGGCCTCCGTGGCTGTCTCGGCGAGGGGAGCTGCCGATCCGACCAGCCCGAGATTGGTCAGGAACTTGGCTTCGTTGGTTGTCGCAACAGCCCTTGCCACGATGGCGGTCGGGTCCTCGCGCCCCTCGAACGCCTCTCTCACACCGGCGCAGAACTCGGCGCCTGCTTTGATCCAGCCATGGATCTCGTACACCCACGAGAGCGCGAGTGTAAAGGCTCGAGCGCTAGCGGCATCGCCATAACTACACGCATTCCGAAGAGCAGCCCTCATGTTGTCTACGTCCACGTCCACCATGCGGACTGCAGTTAGCTGGTCTCCGCTGACTAGAAGCTTGTCAGCTGCGACCTGGGCGAGGCCTGCGAAGTATCGGGCGTGTTCGGCCACCGTCGCTTCGAATCTCTCGGATTCGACCGCCAGCTCTGCCTCCGCATATTGGCGAAGGAGCTCATGGACCGCGTAGCGGTTGGCAATCCTATCGAAATCGATCAGCGACTTACTCACCAGGTTCGAGAGGTGCCGCAATGAAGCGCCGGCGACTGCCTCGGCCGCCCCCCTGGTAAAGCCCCCCTTGAAGACCGACAGGCCGGCGAACGTGCGACGCTCCCCTTCATCCAGCAAGCGCCACGAGTATTCGAACACGGCACGCATGCTGCGGTGCCGATCCGGTTGGTCCGCTTGGCCGGCTTCGAGAAAGTCCATGTTCTTCTCGATCTCGACGGCAATCTCGGAGACCGGGAGGGTGTCCACCCACGATGCCGACAGGATGATGCCCAACGGCGTCCCACCGACCAATCGCAGAATGCGCGATAGAGGTTCGAGATCATCGACTTCCAGCAAGAAGAGAGCATCCGCTCGCTTCGCAGCGTCGATGAAGAGACGAACACCACTCGCCTCAAAGGCTTCGTCAGGAGTGTTCCATTCGATGATCAACCCCGGGAGATTGATCACCGTTTCTCCGGAAATGCCCAGCTTCACCCGACTGGTGACCAGGATTCTCACCTCGGGCGCTGCAATCAGGATCCGGGAGAGGAGCGTTGCTCCTTCGATGACATGCTCGAAGTTGTCGAAGATGAGCAGTTGTTGTTCGTGGACGAGATGAGCCAGGAGCTGGGTCTCGAGGTCGTCGTTGCTGGTGAGGGCGATACCGAGCGACTCCGCAGCCGTCTGGGCGATGTCCCGGTGTGAGTCGATCGGCGCAAGGTCGATGAAGAAGACCCCGTCGCGAAACTCAGACACGAGCTCGGCTGATGCCTGAATCGCCGAACGCGTCTTGCCCACTCCGCCAGGTGCCAGGACGGTGACGAGTCTGGCCTCTCCGATGAGTCGCTTTATCTCCTCGACCTCGGGACGGCCGATGAAATCGGTGAGTTGAATCGGGAAATTATTGCGAGTGACGTCCAGTGAGAGCAGGGGAGGGAAGTCGCGTTCGAGCCCGTCGATCACCAGCTCGAAGACATGCTCGGGGATGGTCAAGTCGCGGAGCCGATGCTGGCCACGGTCCACCACTTTCACCCCGCCGGGCAGGTTGTCCTTGACCAACTCCCGTGTGCCTTGTGAAATCAAGGTCTGCCCGCCGTGGGCGATCCCCCGCAAGCGCGCCGCCCGGTTGACCGGTGTGCCGTAATACTGGCCTAGTTGGAAATCGACGACGCCGGTGTGGATCGATGCCCGCACCTTGATCGGCCTCGGCGTGTCCCAGGAGATCGCAGCCAGTTGCCTCTGGATGTCCCTCGCCGAGGCCACTGCGTCCGATGCCCCGGAGAAGACGACGAAGTGGCTGTCACCTTCTCCCCGTGCGCCGATGTGGGCCCCGTTGTTCGATACCGCCGCTTTCTCGATGATGGCGTCGTGGAGATGGAGGGCCTGCGCCATGACGTCGGGGGCGTCCTGCCAGAGACCGGTGCTCCCCTCGACGTCGGTGAACA
>JBBDHT010000044.1:0-3960 GCA_040880765.1 Acidimicrobiia bacterium
AGTCGTCCCAGCCGTACACGTTGTTGATGTAGACCGGAGGCTGCTGATTCGCACGACCAGCCGAGACGCCCGACATGGCGGAGACGGCCGGAACCGTCACCTGCCCGCCGGAGATCCCGGAGATGCCTGGTATGGACGCTGCTGCAAGCTGCATGGCGGACCGCTCCACCAGGCTCAGATCCTTCGACATGCCCATCGCCAATCCTGCGGCGACTTCCCTGCCGAGACCTGCGGTCACCTTCGACGGGGACGAGATACCGAGCACTGATGCGATGGGTCCGGGGATCTTGTCGGTCACCCAGTCGGAGACTTTCGTGGCGAGCCATGAGCCCATCGACTTGATGCCTTCCCATAGGCCCGTCACGATCGACTTGCCGGCGTCCCACAGGATCATTCCCAGGTTCCCGAGGGCTTCGATCAGCCGGCCGGGGAGGCCTTTCCACCAGTCGAGCAGTGCGACGACTGTGTCGATCGCCCCATCCTTCAAGCTTTCGAACCGTTCGAGGACCCAGTCTTTCGCCTTTGTGACCGCCTCGACGATCTTGTCCCGGAGGTTCGTGAAGAACCCGATGACCGCGGTCACGCCACCGGAGACGGTGTCTTTGATCCAGCCCCACACCGCGGCGATCTTCTCGGACACCCATTCCCAGGCGGCCTTCGTCCACTTCTTCACCGTGTCCCAGTTCGCAACGATCAGAGCGACCAAGGCGACGACACCGGCGATGACCCATCCGACGGGGCCCATGGCGATCACCCACGAGGCGGCGACCTTCGCAGCGGAGATGAGGGATGCGGCGGCCATGCGGGCGTAGTGGGCGATGAACGATCCAGCGTGTCGGGCGACAGTGGCGACAGTGGACCCCATGCTCGAGGCCATCTTGCCGAGCTGGCCCTGAAAGACGATGGCGAGCCCGGTCATCATCGGAGCGACTGGCTGGAACGCTGACGCGATCCCAGCAGCACCCGTGGTCATGTCGCCCAGCAGTCCGGGCGCTTCCACGATCTTGGCGAGGAAACCCTCCACGGAACGTTTCGCTCCGTCGATCTTTGTCTTGGCGTTGTCGTTGAGGACGTCGCCCATCTCCTCGGCTCGGCCCGACACGTCACCGAGAGAAGATTCCATCGAGTCGAGCGATTCGAGGAAGGCGGGGATCTTCGCCGTGCCGATGTCCTCGATCGGGGTACCGAACAGGGCGATGGCCGTGTTCGCCTGTTCGGTCGGATCTTCGATGGACAACAGGCCGTCGATGATCTGATCGAACGCGCCACGGGCAGTGTCACCGCCGGCGAGAATCCGGTCGGCCATGTCCTCGGCGTCGAGATCCATCGCGTCGAACGCACCCACCGAGAGAGCGGACATGTCGGTGGCACGGATCGACAGTTCCTTGATGGCGTCGCCGGTCTTGTCCAGGGTGAACTGGTCGTCGGCCGCGGCCAGGAGCCCGAAGGTTTCCTCACCGGTGATGCCAAGATCGCCGAAGTGTTTCGAGTATTCACGGGTGGCGTCGGCGAGCTCGTCCCGGAGGCCGGGGGCGACCGTCTGGAATGAGGCAGTGATGAGGTCCATCGCATGGTCGGCGTCCCTCGCGAGGCCGCCCTCAAGTAGGGCTCCCACTCGGGCGACTGAGTCGGTGACGTCCAGGTCGAACGCTGACGCCAAGTCGAGGACCTTCGCGGAGACACGTTCGACACCGGCCGGGTCGAGATCGTCGAACGTGCCGATCACCGCACCGACCGCTTCGGATGCCTGCCCGAACGACTCGCCGTAGGCGTCGGCGTACAGGCGTCCGGCAATGTCGCCGGCTTGTTTCGCTTCGGGTTCGGTGAGCCGGAGCTGGGCGGCGACCTTGTCCCCGACCGCTTCTCGTTCCATCCCGATGAAGGCGCCAGCCATCATGGCCCCGCCGAGCGCAACCCCGGCAGCCTTCGCTACCGGGGCGAGTTTCGTGCCTGCGTTCTCGATGCCTTTCGGGTCGATCCCGATCCCGATGAGGAGTTCAGCGATCGTCGCCATGCTTCTCCTCTCCACCTTTGACGCCGGTTATCGCCCGCAACATGGCGAGCATCTCTTCGGGGGTTTGAGCCTTCTTCCGGTCCCATTCGGGGAGGAAGTCTTTCGGCTTGCGCGGCTTCTTCGCCCACTGGTTGTGGATGAGCGCCATCTGCACGGCGTGAAGCACGTCCATCCGTTCACCACCGAACGGTCCGGTGACTTTCTCGTAGGCCATCCACTCTGCGAACTCGAGACTCGACATGCGGGCCTGGAGTTCAGAGACGGGCGCGCCCAGAGCGAGAGCTAGACGGAACCATCCTCGTCGTTCTGGGCTTCGTCGAAAACCTCCGCCAGCTCCTCAACCTGGTCCGCTGTCAGCCCTGACAGTGCGGCAGCCTGGTCGAAGAGCCGGTCGAGGACACGGCCCGACTTCGCGCCGAGAACCACGACCTCCTTGTCGGTGAACACCCGGTTCCCCTCCCCGTCGACAAGACAGAGCGAGACGAGCCGGGCGCGGACGTTCTCCAGTTTGACGACCATCTGCTGGCCTTTGAACTGGCGGACCGACGACTCGTAGGCGTCGCGTTCGGTGCCGGTGAGCCCCCGAATCCACCCGTCGTCCTCCGCCGTGATTCCCCATTCGGGGACGATGAGAGGCTTCCGTGGCAGGTCGTCGGCTGAGAGGATCTTGTCCTTGAGGCTCACGGGGCGGGAACGGTCAGGGTCGGCGCACCGGTGATCTTGTACGTCACGGAGGCGGTCAGCTTGTCATCGACGGGCAGCCCAACTTCGAACGACGTGAGGATCGCTTCGAAAGCGAACTCGGCGATGTCGTTCGGGAGTACGAGCTTGTAGTCGCGGGGGACCAGGTCGTCGAGGTCGGAGAACAGGTCTTCGTGGGTCTGATCGGCGGGGTCCCAGTTCAGGTCGAACGACAACTCACCGCCGTCCTTCAGCCCACCGATGAACTCCATGTAGGAGTTGGCCGAGTCGTGGGCAGTCACGTCGTAGGTGTTCCGTGAGATCGACGGCCCCGAGATCGAGGTCACGTTCGCGATCTCGGTGAACGTGGGGGACGATGCCATGTCGGAACGCTCAAGTGAGGCTCCGAACGCGTCTAAGCCAGCCATAGCCGGTCCTTTCGGTCGTGCAGCGGGTTGCTGCTAGATGGTTTCTTCTGCGGTCACCACGAACCGGATCGGCACATGGCGAATGTCGGGGTCGGGGTCTCGGAGGGTCTGCATGAAGTCGAAGCGGGTGGCGATGTGAGTCCATCCCGCGATGGTGAGAGGCGTGTGATCGAGGAGGTCGACGATCCGGTCGGCGATCTCCACGGACTCTTTGAAGCCCTGCTGGTCTGACCAGACGTGAACGGTGACGACGGTCCGCCGCCCTTTCCGGTCGTGGGAGTTGTCAGGGGTTTCGTACGCTTCTCCGACCACCACGTAGGGCTTGTTCGTTCCTTCGGGCACCTCATCGAAGACACCGACCACGCCGAGGTCGTCGAGCGTCCCAGCGCCCGACTCGTCGAGGTCGGCGTCGAGAAGGACGTAGATGGCGGTCTGGATGGGGAACGCTGGGCTACCCACGAGCGATCCTCTCGATCTCTTCCACAACCCGCTTCTTCAGTTGGCTGCGTTCTCTTTCGGCGGCCGGACCCATGAACGGTTGCTCTGGACGGGCTGATGTGCCGAACTCCACGATGTGGCCGTAGGTGGCGTCAGACGTGTCGATGTACACCTCTGCCCGATGCTCACCCTTCGACCGGTAGGTGATCGAGTCCCGCAGGTTCCCCGTGTCCACCGGGACCAGATGACGAGCATCGTCAATCACCGCCCACGCCGACTCTTTCACCACCAGGGCCAGCGCGTCGAGGATCTCATCGCCCGCACGGTCGAGCTCACGTTTCATATCGGAGACATCAACCGTCACGTCTTTCATCCCGACTCCACCCTCTCGGCGACACA
>JBBDHT010000045.1:0-24423 GCA_040880765.1 Acidimicrobiia bacterium
CAACCAGCGACCAAGACGCCGGATCCAGCCACAACCACGTCGGAACAGCAACGAACGTCTGCCGGACCAAGGGTGGGCTCGTCTCGGGAACAGGCGGTGGCGGCTCCAAACGAGCCACCGCCACATCACGGATCGCCTCAGGCGGCACTGGTGGTGTCACCTCCACCGCGAACTCGTGGGAATGGACCGGCTCCCCATCCCGCCAGCAGGTCACGTTCCACCACCAATACTCCCCCGTCGGATCGAACCCAAGATGCTCCACATCGCCGGCGGTGAACTCGTCGGTGGCATAGAACTCGACCTCATCACCCTCCTCGTACGGGCCCACTGCGGCGGCGCAATAGATATCCCAGGTCTCATGAACCGTCCACTCACCAGGCCGTCCCGGCGTCTGGCCGTGGCACTCCGCTACGACGTCTCCGCCTCGTTGGTCGATGCGCCCGCCACCGGTACAGTGATTCGCCAGCGCGGGCGCGCCATACACTGCCATCATCCCAGCGAACACTGCGATGGCGAGACTCAGACGGACGGAAGTCCGCGATCTGTTGGAGCAAACTCGCATGCGAAATCCACTTGTCCTTGCAAGTCTGAGACCTTCCAGAGGCCCTCTTCGAGAACCATCACTGCCGACTCGAGGTCCCTCTGTCCATCCTGGACGGGCGGCTCGCTCGGGACTCGATCTCCCGTATCCAGGTCATACAACCCGTAGACAGGGTTGGGTTCGATGCAGCTGAGAATTACAACTTCGGTGGAACTCCGGACCTCGATGACCTCCGGATGCGTCGTTGGTCGACCACGGAGGGCGACGCCCTCCGCTTGGTGTTGTTCCAAGATTCCGACAATGAAACTCCTCTGCGGATCAGCAAGAACCTGCTCGATAAGAGTGCTCGTGGGATCGGGTGGATCCCAGAATGCTGACCGCGCCTCGTAGTAGCGGTCATATGCAGCGATGGCGGCGTCGGCGATCTCCTCGGGAACACAGCCTCCAGCGCGCGGAATCCGAAGCGAATCGACCATCCAGCCCACATCCGTCAGGACTAAGTCTGCCTGGTGCCAGACACCGACGGATTCCGTGAACGATGGCACCAATAAGACGCAGTCTTCGACCGTGACCCGCTCGCCGTCCGAGGCTGTCACGACTGCGTGCAACGCGACTTCAGTTTGAACGGGACCAAGGCCGGACGAGCGCTGACGCTCGAATAGGGCGAGCGCACCATCAACCACCTCCGGTGACGCAACGGCTTCGAGGGGGCCACGGTCGAGATCGTCCGAGGCCCGCACATCGACCCATGCGTTCCAGTAGGCACCCCATGCGTCGATCACCTCTTGTTCGGGGGGAGGGGTTGTGGTGGTCGCGAGAGACGTCGACGTGCTCGTCGTGGTAGTGGACGGTTCGCCGGTAGTCGACACCGGATCAATCGACGACGACGACGACGTCGTCGTCGATGCCATGGATTCGGTGGATGTGCAGGCGCCAAGGGTCAGCAGCGTCGCAAGTGCAACGCCTAGAAGAAACGGCGGCCGGTTGAGGCCGCCGAACCCAATTGACCAGCGCCCTGGGCTCAAATGGCTACCACCTTTCACAGACGCAGAACCAACACTACGCGTCCGAGGTCGCAGAGGGCGGGGCGAAAATATTCGTATCATGTCGTCAAGGAGATATGGGGCGCTCGCCGCAGGGCAACGCGACAACCCTGTCATTTCGATGTCAGCAGCCCTCCAACTCGCCACCGCACCGCCCGGACTCGCAATAACCGACATTGCCATGGCCAGACCGTCGCATCGCACCCTGTCAGCAGAGTGTCAGTAGCCCTGTCATCAGAGTGTCAACCGACCCCGACATGACGCCCGAGACCCCATTCATCGACGGATGCCGCCAACGCCTGGTGAACATCCCGACTGGCATCCCGAAAACACTCAGCTGACAGGGTCACTCGTGACGATCGACCTCAAACGTCGATCGCGAGACTTTGGAGGCGCAGGTGACGTCCGCCATATTGCATCCAGTACCCTCATTAGTCCAACAGGTTCGCTCTGAATCGACTGCGAGAGCCGATTCGACGGCCAACCCGGTTGCTGCTTCTCGGCGGGCAGTTGGACTGCCCGACCACGTAGAAGACCCCGTGGTGCTTGCCCGCGTGGCAGCGATTCTTGCGACGGTTCACGGGGCCCGCCAGATCTCGGATCCGAATTAGCTTGACCCGACACCCAACGTGCTAGGCCCGCCAGCGAACCTCGATTCGTGCAGGATCGAAATACCGTCGCCCGGGCCTACCCGGCTTAACAACGATTTCTTCGACGACCGCCTGCAAGATCGCGCGTTGGCGATCAATGTCGAGCGAAATCCAGGTGCCGTTGAGCTCATCGAGCGTCCGAGGAAGTCCGGCAAGCGCCGCCTTACTCGCCGGCACCTTGAGCGAGGCCATGTTCTCTTCGATACGTCGTTGAAGGGCGTCGCGAGCAGTAAGGAATTCCCGTCGGCTGATGGCGCGCTCCACATAGTGGTCCCGAGCTAACTGTTCCAACGACTCCTCGTCAGATATCAGCTGCCTTGTGATCTTCTGCGCGTCGATGTCGTCGCTTCGGTCAAGTGCACCCCAAAGCGGTGGACCCCCAAGTGCACCAAGGAGCTGCTCGGTGACTTCCGCTTCAAGGGGGCCTGCCGTCACGGCGGTTCTGCCACACGGACCCTGAGCAGCCCCACTGTTGCACATATAGCGGCGGGAACCATCAGCCCGCCGCGACGAGTGCAGGGTGGCACCGCAGCGGCCACACCGCAGCATGCCTGTTAGCAGATAGGACGGCGGCCGCCCCCCTTGCGACCTCCTCGGATCCCCGATCTTGGCCCTGATCTGCTCCCAGGTGTTCCGATCGAGGATCGGCTCCCATGCTGCGTTCCCAATGATCTCACCATGATGAACTCGAAGGCCTGCCAACTGCGGCCCCGTGAGAAGCGTCCTCAAAGTGGTCACTCGCCATGGGGCGCCGGTCACAGTTGACACGCCACGAAGATTGAAGTCCGATGCAATCGCGCGCAGTGATTCACCACCAAGGAACCGTCGAGCCGCTTCTCGCACGATCTCGGCTTCCTCCTCGACGATGGTCAAGGAGGGTCGCCCCTGATCATCGCGAGCAGCCCGGTACCCAAAGCGCCTCCGACCCCCTGTCGGAAGCCCCATCTGCGCCTGCTGCGCGCTTGGGAATGGACCAGATGACAATTCGCCCGCCCCTCGCAACACCAGCACTCGACATCACCGGACGATCACCGACACGCATCAGAGCCCCGATGGTTTCGAGCTGGCCGAGAATCTTCCGGACCGACGACGGATGCATCCCAACCACTTCAGCCAGTTGCGTGTTCGTCGGGGTTGATGTCCCGTCGATCGAGAAGAATGCGAGCATCGCCCCATACACGGCCCTCTGCCCTGTGGTCTTCAAGAGAGGCATCCAATCCCGGCAGCGACGTTGAGCCTCGACAATCCCGTAAGAGTCTGACATCAGCCATATACCTCGACGTCTCCGTCTGTAGTGGGCTGTGCGCTCTCCAACGCTTTGCATGTGCCGGGAAGGGCAGGGCCGGGACCGACAAGTAATGGCCCCGCCCTCTCCGGCGTCTGACCGGTGCCGCCAAACACCGGGGATCTATGAAATTTTGATGAGTCGGTCACGGTCGGTCCTTTGATCGGCGAGAGTCAAGAGACGCGCCACACGGCGAAGGACAGCCGGGTCGGTCACCTTTGGAGGAAGGTGCTGGCGTCGGCGGCTATCGGCCACAGTCTTGGCGGTCTTCATGTCTCGCCAAACGTGCCGCGTTGATGTGACGACATCCAGTCAATTGACCCCTTTTTAGGGTTCGATGAAGGGTGATTGTACGTATCTCGACATTGCGTAGCGTTGTTTAACGCACACAATTGTAAAATCTTTGGTTTCCTGCCAGTTTTTGCCAGTTAGCGTGCGGGTTTGGAGCGTTTCCCCAGGTAGGAGCGTTACGCCTTCCAGACGATTTCAAACCTCGACGGGTCGAAACGGTTGCGGCCCTTCACTGCCGGGTTCACGATCACCTTGTCCACGACCAGCTCCACGAGTTGACGGCGCCAGCCGAGATCCTCCTCAGCCCACACGTCGGCGATGTCCTGCTCGATCAGCCCCCGGCTCATCTCTGACCGGGCGCGCGATGTGGCCCTATCCGCCAGTCCGGAAATCTTCGATGCGATGTCCGCCTTCGCCGCAAAGAACTCGGCGCGAGAGATCAGCTTGTCGCTGTAGTGGTCGACCGACAGTTGCCGCAAGGATTCCTCGAGAGTGGCGATCTCCCCCATCACCGATGAGGGGTCACTGTCGGCGGATTCCACGTCAGCTATCGCCTCGGCCAGTCCGGGCCCGGCCAGAGCTTCGACAACGGCGTCTCGAATCCAGCCCTCTAAGGGTTCCGCTAGGACTCGGATCTTTCCGCAGCCGTGAAAGCCCGGCCCGCGGGCGCAAACCATGCAGGGCTGTCCGTCGCCGCGGGGACGTGACACAAGGTCAGCGCCGCAAAGACCACACACAGCCAGCCCTCCGGTCAGGAGGTATTTCCTCGGGGATCGTTTCATCCGCTTCGCATTGTTGTCGAACAGCGCCCGAAGCGCGTAGTGGTCTTCTGCCGTGATGATCCCCGGCCAGATCGCATCGGCTACCACTTCGCCTTTGTGGGAGCGAAGTCCGGCGATCCGTGCTGAGCGCATCATCCTCGTGAAGTTTGCCGGGCTCCACTGGTTGCCCCTCGTGGTGACGATCCCGGCGTTGTTCCATTCCAAGACGAGTGACCGGATTGATCCGCCGGCCAGAATCCGCATGGCTGCATCCTTGACGTGAACGGCTTCCGACTCCCTGATGCTCACCCGATCATCCTCGTATCCGAACGGTCGATCCCCACCCATCGAGGGTTTGCCCTCTAATGCCACCTCCGCAGCCTTCGCCCTGATCCGCTCCGACTTGTGCTCGGATTCGTGGCGGCTGACCGCGCCGACAACCCTTGCCGTCATCCTCCCGGAAGCTGTGGAGAGGTCGTAGGAGCCTCCCTGGACGGTCGCAATCGCCACTCCCTGCCGCTCTACCAGGTCGATGAACGATTCAAGCTCTGTAGGGCTTCTGTGCAGCCGGTCAGGGTGCCAAGCAACCAGCGCCTCGATGTGACCAGACTCGATGTCGGTGAGTAGACGTTCATACTCCGGGCGAGTGGTGCCGCTGTAAGCGGACCTGTCGTTGTCGGTGTAGATGTCGCCCAGCTCCCACCCGCGGGCTTCGACCAGGGCGCGGCAGTCCTTCTCCTGTCTGGCAACTCCGGCCTTCTGCCCTGTCGGGTCTGAGCTGATCCGGGTGTATAGCGCTGTTCTCGTCTAGAAACATTACCACACACTGGCATGGGCAAGTGAGATCTCTCCAGGTGTTGGGATGCCGGTCCCACCCCCGACAAGCGCTGCCCGGGTCGCTGTGTGATGGGGAGCGCGGAAGGGTGGGATGGGCGAGATGACGTCACCCAGTCCTGCATTGGCTCTGATCAGAGCGACCTCAATCGAGGCGGCGTCATCGAGCAAGGGCAGAATCCCGGGGAGGCGCCGGGCGAGCATGGTCTTGCCCCCGCCCGGCGGACCATGAAAGAGGATGTGATGTCCCCCCGCAGCTGCGATCTCGAGCGTTCGCCTCGCTACGGCCTGGCCCCGAACGTCGGCCATGTCCGACAAGAGCTGATCTTCAGCTGCTGCCGGCTCTGACTGCAACGGCGTCCGCTCCATGCCCGACGACAGTGCTTCGACCGCATCGGCCAGGGTTTCGACGGCGTGGACTTCAGAGCCGGGGACCATTGCCACCTCGGCTGCGTGTTCTCGCGACACCAGACACGGGATCCCGAGTCGGGCACTCATCACCGCAGCACCGAGCGAGCTTCCTCCCTGTCTCACCTTGCCGTCGAGGGAGAGCTCCCCGACGATGACAACACGGGGCGACCGGGGAATCAACCGGTCAGCGGCCAGGATGCTGATCGCTATCGGCAGGTCGTAGTCAGATCCGCGTTTTTTCAGGTCGGCCGGCGCCAGGTTGATCGTCAACTCCCGTCGTGGAAACTCGATCCCCGACGAGTGGATCGCCGCCCGCACCCTGTCCTTGGCCTCACGCAATGCGGTGTCCGGCAGACCCGACAGCTTGAACGCGTTGGTGGTGCCCCCAACATGGGCCTCTACCCGGACCGGACGGACATCCCCACCGACGAGCGCCACCGACAGTACCGACGCATACATGGGTCCAAACGTACGGCCACCAAGCAGCAGGTTCTAGGGGTTCGGTTTGAGGGCTTGACGAAGTGGCCCGGCGTGGCAGAATCCAGCCGATGGGGAGCATCGTCCGGGCCATTGCACAAGCAACCGCGCCTCTGCGCGATCTGCCCGACTTCCTGATCATCGGAGGGATCCGGTGCGGGACCTCTTCGATGAGCAACTATCTGAGCACTCATCCCGATGCAGGGATCCCTCAGGCGAGGAAAGAAGTCCACTACTTCGACCGGAGCCACGCCCGGGGCCCGAACTGGTACCGATCATGGTTTCCGCTCAGATTCCCGCGCGGAAAGATCTGTGGCGAGGCGAGTCCCACCTACCTGATGGATCCGGTTGTCCCGCAGCGTGTCGCCGGGTTGCTTCCGTCGGTGAAACTGGTGGTCTTGCTTCGCGATCCGGTGGAGCGTGCCGCCTCGCACTACTCCCTGCGCCGGGCGCGCGGCGCCGAGCCCGAGTCGACTCTCGCTGCCGCGCTCGAGGATGAGGAACAGAGACTGCTCGGCAAGAGCCACCACCCCGGCGTCACCGGGCTAATCGACTGCTACTTCGAACAGGGAAGCTACATCAAAGGTCTGCGGAGATGGCTGGCGTACTTCGACCGAGACAGCTTCCTCGTGGTGAACTGCGCTGACTTCTTCAAGGATCCGGCGAACGTCTACGACCAGACCCTCTCCTTCTTGGGATTGAGCCCGCACCGTCCCGACTTCGTCGTTCACAACTCGACACCGCGCCTGGCAGTGGAGGATGAGACTCTTGTCAGACTCAGGGAACGCTACCGGCCTCTCAACGCCGAATTGGAAACCGAGTTCGGAATCCGCTTTCAGTAATCACACGACCGAGGTCGCGCCGACACGGCGGGAGTCGGCCCAGGCGACCAGGCGACCGTCCACCTTTCCGGCACTGTTGACCCCGCCGAAGAACATGTGAGGCTCGTGGTACCACCTCACCTCCGGCCCGGCCAGATCGATCCCGGCCTCAGCTGCCACCGCCACAGGGCTGATCCGTTCCGGATGAAGGCGGGGATGCTCCACAGCGGCTTCGAGAGTGTCGCCCCCGAGGAGGAACCGGATCAGTGTGATCACCAGCGCCGAACTGATCCGGTCGGCACCGGGAGACCCGATCGCGATCACATCGTCGCCCGAGCGGACTGTGGTCGGGGCCATGTTCGACATCATCCGCTCCCCCGGCACCAAGGCGTCCAAACCGCCCGGGACCAGTTCGATCTCACCCACTGAGTTGTTCATCAACAAGCCGGTGCCAGCCGGTACGATGCCAGATCCGTACCCGGCGGAGAACGTGGCGGCCACGGCGATCCCGTCGTGGTCGACGGCCGAGACGGTGATCGTCGAAGGGGACTTGAGGCCCGCGGCGGCAAGCAAGCCCTCGACGTCTGCTCCCTCCTCAAACTCGCGGCGATGGGCCAGCGCTATGACAAGCGCATCACGCCAAACAGCATGCGATAGGGGTTCGGGGCTGTCAGCAACGGTGCGGAGAGCGTCCAGTACCACCACTCCCCCGACCGCCGGAGGCGGGTTGGCCACCACATTCCAGCCGGCGATGTCGGCCCGCAGGGGCTTGCGGAGAACCGCTTGGTAGTCAGCAAGGTCACGGGCGGTGATCTGGGATCCGCGTGAGGAGAGATCGTCGACAATCCGTCTGGCGAGCTCACCCCGGTAAAAGGTCTCAGCGCCTTCCTCTCCGATCTGGCGCAAAGTCGCTGGGAGATCGACGAACTCGACCTTCTCGCCTACCTCCTTGAGCCTGTCGCCGTCGTAGAGCGCCGCCCGTGATGCGGGGTCCTGGCTGAAAATAAGCGGACCAGAGTCGATGAGGTAGGTGTAGCACGCCTGGCTGAGAGAAAAACCGGGCTCAACAGTGTCGGCCACCAGAGACAAGACCTCCGACCAGGGGATTCGGCCGTAGCGTTCCGAAGCAATGGAAAGAGCCGCGAACGATCCGGGCACGCCAATAGTGCCGGGGCCGACGAGAGTGGTCACTCCCCCGCCGTACTCCATGCTCACCGACTCGGCGACCACATCACCGCTGAATCCGAGACCGGGGACGGCCATGTAGCCATCGATGACAAACGGAGAACCATCGCCGGCATCGACAGTGACATAGCCACCGGCCCCGGGTGCGCAGACACCCGGCTCGGTGCACATCGCGACGAGGGCCATTGCCACCGCCGCGTCAGCCGCGGTGCCACCCATCCCGACGACGGTCTCACCTGCGGTGACGGCGATCCACGATGGCGCAGCTAATGCCATCTGTGTCATCGCCGGTTCAACGGCCCTTCCAATCGGGATCGCGCTTCTCGAGAAACGAGAGGACGCCCTCGGCAGCGTCTTCGGTGCCCAGAAGGATCGACTGCGATTGGCCCTCCCAACCCAGTGCGTCGGCAAGAGACATCTCAAAGGAGGCACTCAGGGCCTGCTTGGCGAACATCTGGGCTTTCGGCGCGCCGGCGAGGAAGGAGCCCGCCATCTCCGTGGCTGACTGAACAAGGGCTTCGGGCTCGACCACAGCTGTGGCCAGGCCGATCCGCAACGCCTCCTCAGCCCCGACCATCCGACCGCTCAATGCCAGTTCCTTTGCTCGCTGCAGCCCGACGATGCGGGGAAGCAGCCAGCTCCCCCCGAAGTCGAGGGTGAGCCCGCGCCGGACGAAAATCTCCGAAAAACGGGCCCGCGACGTGGCAATCACCACATCACAACCGAGTGCCAGGTTCATCCCCGCCCCCACGGCCACCCCATCGACAGCGGCGATCGTGGGTTTGGTCAGCCGGTGCAAGGTCATTGCTGTTTCGCCGATGACCTTCATCCTCCGGTGCCGTGCGGTGACGGTCTGGATTGCGTCGATCCGGGACGGGTCGAGGTCGGCACCGGCGCAGAAGTCGGTACCCGAGCCGGTGACCACCAGGATCCTCGCCTCCGATTCCTCGAAGCCGCGGAAGGCGGCGGTCAGATCGGCCCAGCCGTCCATCGGCACGGCGTTCTTGCGTTCCGGCCGGTCCAGAGTCAACCACCGGATCCCGTCCACGTCTTCTGTAATCAGCCAATCCACGGACAAGACGGTAGACAAATCGAAACGCAGTTACCGTTCACAATATGGGCTTCAACCCTTTTCGTGAACAAGAGCGCTCCGTGATCGACATCATCATGGTGGTCGCAGCGATCGGATCAGCTATTGCACTGGTGTTATGGGCGATCTTCTCGGGGTGACGGTCAGTCCGATCCAGCCTTATGCCGCCCGTAAGGAGTACATCTGCCCCGGATGCAGCCACTCGATACCAGCCGGGACCTACCACCTGGTCGTCGTGCCCGATGATGCGCCGGACCTGCGCCGCCATTGGCACCAGGGGTGCTGGCACAAGGAGATGAGACGAAGGTTCGGCGCCTCAGGCGTCTCGTCGGTTCAGGCCCCACCACGTCAGTAGCAGTCCGAGCCCTGTCCAGCCGACCATGATCGCGAGGGCATGGAGCGTGCTGACCGGGGCGGGCAAGAACATGCTGGCGATGCCATCGAGGCCGAAACTACCGAAGATCCCGGTTGTGGCGCCGGTGAGGGATATGTTCTGATACGGGCGCCACAAGACCAGCAAGCCTTCACCAAAGGACAGAGCGATCACAGCGCCGATCGCCGGTCCAACCGAGCGGAGCAGAGCAACGAAACCGATGCCAAGAGAGACCCACGCCAGCTGGCTCACACCAACTTTCCAGAGCACTTCCATCCAATCCCCTGTCGACGGACCACCGCTTCCTTCAGCAAACCAAGCAGCCATCACACTCCATACCGCAACACCGATCAGCATTGCGAACCAGCTGGCCACGGTGAAGACGAGCAGCCTCGCCGCGATCTGTGATGTCTTCCGGGATTCCCGGGTCAGCGAGGTTGCCCAGATCGTTGACGCCAGCTCGCCACCGAGCACCACAACAGCAAGGATCAGCGGGAACCAGGTCTGGCCCACCACCTGCTGAATTCCCAGAAAGTATGCGTCCGGCTTTTCGATCAGCGGCAATCCCTCGCTGGCCGCACCCGGGAAGATCTGCCGGAAAATCATCAGAAAGAACCCAGTTAATCCGGTGAAAATGACGATGATCAGGATCATCACGGGATACAGCTTGCGGCCGGTCAGCTTGGTGATCTCAGCCTTGAGCAGCCCGATCATTCCCGGGTCTCCGTCATTCCGAGGAAGACCGATTCCAGAGTGTCGCGCGCCGACTTCACTTCCGAGGGGTAGATCGCCTGGTCAGTCAGTGCCTTGATGATCCCGGCGCCGTCGCTCCCCGAAACCACAATCGAGGTCTCCCCTTCGGTCACTTCGAAGCCCGCTTGCCGGAGAACTCCGGCAGCTTGTGAGGGATCGACGCCTTCGACCCGGGTGGCCGTTCCGCTGAGCAGGGACTCCAGCGGACCCTGCGCCACCAGCCTTCCCTTGTCGATGACCACCACGTTGTCGGCGAGAGCCTCCACATCGGCAAGGTCATGGCTCGAGACCAAAACCGTGGTTCCCGCCTCCGCGAGCTGGCGGAGCCTCGCCCGGAAGGCGTGCTGGCCGGCCGGATCGAGCCCGTCTAGGGGCTCGTCTAGGAAGAGGAGACGAGGCGATCCGAGTAATGCCGCGGCAAGAGCGAGCCGTTGTCTCATTCCCTTCGAGTATTGGTCTACGTTACGGTCTGCATCAGAGACCAACTCGACGAATTCGAGGAGCTCGTCGATACGGTCGTGGCCCCGGCCGAGAGTGTCCGCGGCAACGCGTAAATTGCGAAGTCCTGTGATCGACTTGACCAGACCGGGCTCTTCGACAATCGCACCCACCTCTTTGACGAGCTCCGGAAGATCATGGGGGACGGAGCGACCGAGCACGGTCATCTCGCCTTCGTTGAGCCGGGTCAACCCGAGCAGTGCGCGGAAGGTGGTGGTCTTGCCGGCGCCGTTGGGGCCGAGGAAACCGGTGAGCTTGCCCGCCTCTATCTCGAAATCGAGGCCGTCAAGAGCCCGGATCCTCCCGTAATCCTTGACGAGACCGCGGACCTCGATTGCGTTTCCTGAGCTCACCGGGCGACAGGCTATGACCGGGAGCAACCGCAGGTCAAAACGTGTTCTGGTCCCAGTGGATGATGTAGTGATGATCGTGAAGCCCGACTCCGATCAGGTCAAGACGGACGATCCCGAGGGCCTGGGCCAGACGCCGAACGTGTGCACGTTTGGACACATCAATCGCGTCGAGTGGGTGGTGGCTGCGGGTGAGGGTTCTCACCTCGACCACGAGTGCAGTTGCCCGATCCCGTGCAACTATGTCGACTTCACCGCCGGGGACGACCAGGTTACGGGCGACAATTTGGAGCCCTTGTTCGATGAGGAACGAGCAGGCGAGCATCTCACCGATCTCACCTGTCGAAGCCCGGTCTAGATCGGGATTTCCTGCTGGTCGACTTCTTCGATGTTCACGTCGCGGAAGGTCAGAACCTTCACCGAGGACAGGAAACGGGCCGGTCGGAACATGTCCCATACCCAAGCATCGTTCATTTCCACCTCGAAGAACATGGAGCCGTTGGAGGATTGGACCTCTAAGTTCACCTCGTTGGCGAGATAGAACCTGCGCTCGGTCTCGACGACATACTTGAACATCGGGAGCACATCCCTGTACTCCTGGTAGATCTTTAGCTCGACCTCGGTTTCGTAACGCTCCAGATCTTCTTCCATGGTCTCCTCAAACACGATGGTGCCTGCCGATGATATGCCGACCCGATATCTATACAGCGAGATCCACGGAATAAGTGGTCAGAAACCCAGATTTTATGACGAGGCGCTAAAGGCCGCCGAAGTTGGACAGGGGCCAGATCACGACGAAAGCCCTGCCGATCACATGGTCGACGGGGATGGGGCCGAATCGTCTGCTGTCGAAGCTCTCGTCCCGGTTGTCCCCCATCACGAATACCGAATCGGCAGGTATCTCCACCGGCCCGAAATCGGGGAGGAAGCTGGCATCCGTATAGGTTTCGCTGATCGGCGACCCGTTGATCAGCATCTCACCGTTGCTGATCTCGAGCGTCTCGCCCGGCAACCCGACGACACGTTTGATCAGGTCGTCGAGTCCCCTGGTCCGGATCCCCACAGCCTCCAGCACGGAACGGATGACTGCTTCGGGGAGTGTCTCAGTGTTCTCCGGTTCCATAGGGTTGGTGAAGACGACAACGTCTCCCCGGCCGACATCACCGAACTGATATGCGAGCTTGTTCACCATCACCCGGTCGTTCACCTGGATCGTGGGCTCCATGGACACCGAAGGGATCCAGAACGGCTGAATCAGGAATGTCTTCACCACGACGGCGATGACGAGGGCGGTTAATAGCAGTCCGGGAAGCTCGGCCAAAAACGAACGCCGACGCTTTGGGGGCGGCGGCGTCTCGTCGGTTAGCTGCTGGGTATCTTCGGTGTGCTCTTCAGCAGTCAGTCCCTCAGCTCCTTGATACGAGCCGACTTCCCGACGCGATCGCGCAGGTAGTAGAGCTTGGAACGTCGGACATCACCACGGCGGACAACATGGATGCCGGCGATGATCGGCGCGTGAAGCGGAAAGACACGCTCGACTCCGACTCCAAAACTGATCTTGCGAACCGTGAACGAGGCGCGAATCCCGCTGCCGTTACGGGCGATGACCACGCCTTCGAACGCCTGAATTCGTTCCCGCCCGGCTTCGGCAACACGCACGTCTACACGAACAGTGTCACCGGGACGGAAGTCGGGGATGTCGTCGCGCAGGTGCGCGCTCTCAACGGCCTGAAGATGGTTCATCGGAAACTCCTAAAAGATGCCGGTGGGTCGAATCTGTCCGGCGAGCGGTAATTGTATCAGTTCTCAGGATTCTCGCCATCCGGGAGCAAGTCTGGCCGTCTCTGCCGTGTCCGGTCCCTCCGCTGCGCTCCACGCCACTCCTCTATCCGGGCATGATCACCGGACAGGAGGATATCGGGTACCGCATCCCCCTCGTACTCGGCCGGTCGGGTGTACACAGGCTCTTCGAGCAGGCCATCGCGAAACGACTCGGTTTGTGTCGATGCCGGGTTGCCGACAACCCCCGGCAATAGGCGGGCGACACCCTCGATCACGGCCGCGGCCGCCACCTCCCCCCCGGCCAGCACAAAATCACCGAGTGACGCCTCCTCCTCGATATGGTTGTCAGCCACCCGCTGGTCGACACCCTCATAGCGCCCGCAGACCAGGGTGAGCGCATCGACCCCGGCCCAGCGGTCGAAGGTCTCCTGGGTGATGGGTGATCCCGAAGGCGTGAGCAGGACACGGTGGGTTTCAGCCAGCGGGCGTAGAGCGTTGGCGAGAGGCTCCACCATCATCACCATCCCCGGGCCACCTCCGAACGGGGCATCGTCGAGTTGACGGTGCTTTCCCAAGCCGAAGTCCCGCAGCGGGACCAGCTCCACCTCGAGTGCCTCCGACTCAATCGCCCTCCCCACGATGGAAAGGTCGAGAATCCCGGAAAAGAACTCCGGAAACATGGTGACAACGTTGATTTTCATAGCGACCGAGCCAGCCTATTACCTCGAAGGCCCGTTCCTTTCCTCCGATGGCACCTTACGAGACGAATTCGAGGATGAGGGACACCACCATCGCCGGGTCGGTGCGGTGGGCAAAGTGCCCGTGGCCGTACAGCACATGGATTCGTGAATCGGCAATCGCCTCCGCAGCTCTTCTGGTGGCGGAGGTGACAGAGCTCGGGCTCTCACTGCCGGACAACAAGAGAGTGGGCGCCTGGATCCCGGCGAATTGGTTAGGCCCGTATTCCCAACTCTGCTCGACCCGGCACTCCCGAGGGGCTGTATGGGCTCCGGCGAGGATCAGCGGCCAACGCGGGCTCGACCGCAGAGCGTCTATCTCAGCACTTGACATCTGCAGTACGTCGAAAAGCAATCGAGTCACGGCTGTCTCGGGGTCACCTGCCGCCAGGGCAGCCTCGGCGTCCTCAATCACACCCGCAGGATATGCGATGCCAAGGCTTGGCTCGTACAGAATCAGATGCTGAACATCTGTAGAGAGGCTCGCGCCGCCCATTGCGCAGTTGGCCCCGTAGGAATGGCCCCAAAGGACGACGGGTCGGCCGCATCTCATTGCGACAGCAGCCACCACTACTGAAACGTCTTCGAATTCTCGCTCGATCGAGTATTCGGACCCATCCCTGCTTGCGCCGAAGCCCCGTCGATCCATGGCGAACGTCGTGAAGTGCTCCTGCAGCAGCGTGCTCGGCACGGCCCATGCCGTGTGGTTTGTGAACGACCCGTGAACCAACACGATCGGAGGCCCAACACCTCCCACCCACACCCTCAAAGGCGTCCCGTCCAACGAGCGAACCTCAAATGACTCCGCCGGTCGAGCGGTCACCACCCGGGTCAGCCCATCCGTTCGATCACCATGGCCATGCCCTGGCCGCCGCCCACACACATGGTCTCTATGCCGATGGTCTTGTCCAGGGTCTTCAGGTCGTTGATCAGGGTTCCCATGATTCGCGCTCCGGTCATGCCGAAGGGGTGGCCGAGGGCGATGGCTCCACCGTGGGGGTTGAGCTTGTCCATGTCGATGCCGAGCTCGTCGACGCTGGCCAGCACCTGGGCGGCGAAGGCCTCATTGATCTCGATGACATCGACATCGGCCAGCGACATGTTGGCCCTGGCGAGCACATTGCGGACGGCGCCCACCGGCCCCATCCCCATGTACTCAGGCTCGAGACCGACCACAGATGAGGCGACGATCCGCGCTAACGGGGTGAGCCCGAGCTCGTTTGCTTTTTCCTCCGACATCACGACCACGGCCGCGGAACCGTCGTTGAGCGGACACGAGTTGCCTGCGGTTACCGACCCGTCGGGCTTGAAAGCGGGTGGAAGCTCGCCCAGCTTCTCGAGGGTGGTGTTGGGGCGGGGGCCGTCATCGTCCTTGATCGTCCGCCCGTCGGGGAGCTCGATCGGGACTATCTCGCGGTCGAAGAACCCGTTCTTCTGTGCTTCGACGGCGCGGTCCTGGGAGCGCTTGGCGAACTCGTCCATCCGCTCCCGGGTTATCCCGTACTTCTCGGCGACGTTCTCGGCGGTGTTCCCCATCGGGATGTACACGTCGTTGATGTAGTCAGGTCGGGTGTTGTCGGTGAAACGGGGGTTGAGGTCTTCGGACTCGAATCCCTTCCCGTAGGTGCGGGAGACCGATTCGGTGCCGGCAGCGATGTAGGTGTCACCCTCACCGACCTTGATTGCATGGAATGCCATCCGGATGGTCTGCAGAGATGAGGCACAGAACCGGTTGACAGTGGTCGCCGGGACGGTTTCCGGCATGCCCGCCAGGAGGGAGGCCGGGCGGGCAAGGTTGAATCCTTGCTCGCTGTGTGTGAGGCCGCACCCCACCATCACATCGTTGACCGAGGAGCGTTCGACGCCGGGAATCTTTTCCATCACTGCGTTGATGGAGTGCGCTGCAAGATCATCGGCGCGGATGTCGATGAGCGAGCCCTTGTAGGCGCGCCCTATCGGGCTTCTGGCAGTTGCGACAATGACGGCCTCGGGCATGTTGACTCCTTTTGAATGATCGCTCAAAGGTTAATCAAGACTTACGCTGTTGCATTATGCGCCATTTGATCGCCTGCGTCCTGATTCTCGCTGCAGCCTGCGGCGGGCAGACCGATGTCACGACCATCGCGCCGGATCTCTCCTCCACGACCACCACATTGCCCTCCTCCTCCACCACCACTGCATCCCCGCTCATCGGGTGCCCGAGCGAAGCCGATTTCGTTGGCTCGGGCCAGATCGAGCGGATCACGCAGCCAAGCTCGGACAGTCGAACCCTCGGGTTGGTTTCGCGCCAGGTTGTCGACGGGTGTGAGCGGTTCGGCTTCGACTTCGACACAGCCGAGAACGCCCCGGCGACGACGCCACCGTCAGTCACCGCCAGCTTCCTCGAAGGAGAGAGAGTGATCAGGATCGCCCTCGGCATCGACCGGACGGTGATCACCGATCAGCTCATCGAGACCAGATTGGTCGACCGCCTGTTTGTGGTGAGAAGCCTCGACGGCTCGATATTCATCGACCTTCACCTCAATGAAAAGGCGAACGTGAGAGTCAGCCTGTCGAATACTCCCGCTCGACTCACTATCGAACTGCACCCGGCATCCGGCGAGATCGGGACCGCCGCTTCGGTCTCGAGCCGGACGGTTCTCCTCACTCCGGTGGATGGGGCGACAGTCGGGGAGAATGTGGAGGTCACCGGCTATGCGCGTACCGCGGAGGCCAACGTGGTGGTCGTTGCCGCACGCGGGAACGAGGTGTTGCTGGAGGAATCGACGACGGCCGCCGACTGGGTGGAGACGTGGGGCGAATTCCGGACGACGGTGACTCTTCCAGCGGGCCAGATCGATTTGTTCGTCGGTGAGGAGTCGCCCGCTGACGGAAGTCTTCAAGGAGTGACGCTCAGGCTGACGGTTCGATAAGCCCATCGATCAGGGATACAACGACAAATCCGCCGGCCACGTCCACCTCGGGAACCAATTCGGTGACAAAGGGGACTTCGAACTCACCGGCGTCCGCCTCGACTATGAGCCTGTCCTGGGCACCGCCCGTGACGAGTGCAGACACCTGCCCGACTCGGTTGCCGTCGGTATCTCTCACGTCCAGCCCGACCAGGTCTTCCGGCCAGTACTCGTCGTCACCCAACTCACGACGCTCGGTGGCCAAGACGTCATTGCCGCGAATTGCCTCGGCAGCAACCCGGGAGTTGACACCGTTGAGCTTCAGGTGGTGTCCGCGGTCGGCGCGGCGAATCGAACCTACTTCGTATGATTTACCGTCGACAAAGATCGACTTGCCGGCCTCGAAATGGACGAGGTCATCGTCATCAACGTAGAGGCCGATATGCCCGTCGAGTCCGTGGGGACGACCGAGTCGCCCCACCACAAAACGGGGTTCAGTCGATGAATTCGACTCCGGCACTGATACCCACTTCTTCGCCTGCGGCGCCAGCGGCGGCCCGGATCGCCTTTGCCACCCGGCCCCGGCGGCCGATCACGCGGCCCATATCCGACTTGGCCGTGCGGACTTCGGCAACAACGTCGTCGGGTCCTTGCTCCACAACTGTCACGGTCACCTCGTCGGGTTCCTCGACGATGCTTTTGACTATGTAGTCGACAACCCGCTCCACAATTTCACTTTTCGCCATCTTCTATTCCTCCTCGCCATCGGCGTCGTCAGCCGTTTCGGCACTCTCCGCTACCTCGCCGGCCTCTTCGGCCGGCTCCGCCACAGCTTCTTCGGTGACAGTCTCGTCGGCGTCAGCTTCCGCTGCGGCCTCTTCGGCCACCTCGTCGGCCGAAGGCGGCGCCGGCGTGCCGATGGTGTGGATCTGGCCGGTGCGGACCTTCATGGTGTTCATGGCTCCCGAGATGTTGAGCAGCTTCTCGACAGCCTCGGTGGGCTGGGCGCCTTTGGCGAGCCATTCGGCAGCCTTGTCGTTGTCGATCTCGACCAACGAAGGGTCCTCGAGCGGGGCATAGCGCCCGATTTGCTCGATATAGCGACCGTCGCGTTGGGCGCGGCCGTCGATCACAACGACGCGGTACTGGGGCTGCTTTTTCTTGCCCATCCGCATCAATCTCATTTTCACAGCCATGTATTCACCTCTTGGTTCGCTGGCCACTCATCAGGGCATCGAGGTTTGGCACACCCCGACCTCCGGCCAGCATCTTCATCATCTTTTTAGCTTCGGTGAACTGCTTGAGCACACGGTTCACATCCTGGGGCTTCATCCCCGACCCGGACGCGATCCGCCGCTTGCGACTACCACCGATAATCTTGGGGTTCCGGCGCTCTTCAGGAGTCATAGACTGAATGATTGCTTCGACTCTGCGAATGTCGCGATCATCGACGTCAACATCGCGAAGTAGCGATCCGGACCCCGGAAGCATAGCAAGGATGTCCTTCAGAGGCCCCATCCGCTTCATCTGCTGGAACTGGTCGAGGAAGTCGTCGAGGTTGAAATCGCCCTTCTCCATTTTCCGGGCGACCTTCTCCGCCTCCTTTTGGTCGAAAGTGGTCTCTGCCTTCTCGATAAGGGAGAGAACGTCGCCCATCCCGAGGATGCGTGAAGCCATCCGGTCCGGGTAAAAGGGCTCGAGGTCGCCCAGACCCTCACCGACACCGGCGAACTTGACCGGCGCTCCGGTCACCTCCCGCACCGAGATCGCCGCTCCACCACGGGCGTCACCATCGAGCTTGGAGAGGACGATCCCGGTGAGACCGATCTTCTCCTGGAAACCCGATGCAACATTGACGGCGTCCTGTCCGGTCATCGCGTCGACCACCAGCAATACTTCGTCCGGATCGGCCGCCTTGGAAACGTCGCGCAGTTCGCTCATCAGGTTGTCGTCGATCTGGAGCCGGCCGGCGGTGTCGATGATGACGACGTCGCGACCTGTCTTCGCGGCTTCTTTCATCGCCGCTTTCACCAGCTTCGCCGGTTTGCCCTTCCGGTCGATGAAGACCGGGACGCCAACCCTGCCTGCGAGCGTTTCGAGTTGGTCTATGGCCGCAGGGCGCTGCAGGTCGGCGGCAACCAACAGCGGCTTGCGGCCCTTGTTCTTGAGATGCAAAGCGAGTTTTCCCGATGTCGTCGTCTTACCCGATCCCTGAAGACCGACCATCAGGATGGTGAGGGGAGGTGCGGTCTTGACCAGCTCAGCCTGCTCGCTGCCGAGGGTGGTCACCAACTCCTCGTTGACGATCTTGATCACCTGCTGGCCCGGAGTGAGGCTCTTCCTGACATCCTCACCCAGTGCGCGCTCCTTGACCCTCCCCAGGAACGCCTTCACCACGGACACGTTGACGTCGGCTTCGAGAAGGGCGAGCCGGACTTCACGGAGGGCGGAGTCGATGTCCTTCTCGGACAATCGGCCTTTGCCCCGAAGCGAAGAGAACGTGGTTTCGAACCGTTGTGTCAGTGAGTCGAACATGGGCTGGTACGTGTCGAGATGATGGAACGAACGGTACGCGCTTCAACCCGATAACGGAAGTGGAAACCGGGATTCACGCGGCTGGTGGCGGCTTCCCTATCCTCAGCATATGGGTTCTCCCGAAACCGACCGCGACGACATCCTCCGCTCCGACATCCGCCGGCTCGGCAACCAGCTCGGCGACGCATTGGTTCGCCAGCACGGCCAGGACCTCCTCGACCTCGTTGAACAGGTGCGGGCCCTGGGCAAATCGGCGCGCCGGGGCGGGTCGGAGACTGCGGGTGAAGACCTCGACAAGCTGCTCCGCGAGCTCGACCTCGGCAACGTGATCCCCCTGGTTCGGGCATTCACCACCTACTTCTACCTGGCAAATGTCGCCGAGCAAGTACACCGGATCGACCAGCTCGCACCAGACGACCGCTACCTCCACGCCACCGTCGACCGCATCCTCGAAGCCGGCCTCGACCAGGATCTGGTCGACGACGTCGTCGGCCGGCTCTCGGTTCGCCCTGTGTTCACCGCCCACCCCACCGAGGCCGCCCGCCGCTCGATTCTCAACAAGACCAGGGCGCTGGCTGACCTCATAGAACAACGCCTCACCTCGAGAGAGCGAGATCTGGACGCAATCGACGCCCGAACCGCAGAGTTGATCGACCAGATCTGGCAGACGGACGAACTACGTCACGAGAAGCCGAGCCCCGTGGAAGAGGCAAGATCGGCCCTCTACTACCTCGTGCAACTCGCCGAGCACGTCTTGCCCGACCTCAACGATTCGATCCACCGCCAACTGCTCCGACTCACCCCGGACCCTTCGCCGGCTCCCCTCACCTTCGGCACCTGGGTGGGAGGCGATCGGGACGGCAACCCGGGAATCTCCGCCGATATGACCCTCGACGTGCTCGCCCAGCAGCATGAGAGAGGGATCCGGCACCTGATCGGGATGATCGAAAGTCTTGCCGAAGAGCTGTCGGTGTCTGAGCGCCTCACCGACATCGGTGATGAGATGCGGAACTCGCTCGAGCGTGACCGCGACCTGCTCCCGGCGATATGGGCCCGAGAGCAGCGCCGCACCTCCCAGGAGCCCTATCGGCTGAAGTGTTCCTACATCCACGCCCGGCTGATCAACACCCTGGAGAGGGTTCGCTCCGGGACCTCCCACCAGCCCGGCATTGCCTACGCCGACCAATCCGAGCTACTCGACGACCTGATGGTGATGGACAGATCACTGCGCGACGCCAAAGGGCACCTCATCGCCGACGGCGCACTGGGACGGGTGGTGCGGATGGTCCGCTCCTCCGGGTTCCAACTGGCCACCATGGACATCAGAGAGCATGCCGCCGCCCACACCTCAGCCCTAACCGAGCTCTTCGATCGAGTCGGCGTCGACTACGCCGGTCTGGACGAGGCGGGTAAGCGAGCGGCGCTGGAAACGGAGCTGCACAACCCCCGCCCGCTGAAGTCCCAGACCACGGTCCTCGGCGATGACACCGAACGCACCATTTCCACCTTCGATGCCATTCGCCGCGCACAGAACCGCTACGGGCACCAGATCATCGAGTCGTATGTGATCTCGATGACCGAGACACCGTCCGACGTCCTCACCGCCGCGGTCCTGGCCAAGGAGGCCGGCTTGATCGACGTTGCCGGCGACACGGCACGAATCGGGTTGGTCCCTCTTGTCGAAACCATCGACGATCTGCGCAACTCGGCCGACCTCCTCGACGAGCTACTCGAGAACGACACCTACCGCAGCATCGTCCGGCTCAACGGCGACAACCAGCAGGTGATGTTGGGTTACTCCGACTCGAACAAGGTCGGGGGCATCACCACCTCCCAGTGGGAGATCTACAAGGCACAGAAGGTGATGCGCAACATCGCCCTCAAACACGGCGTCCGTCTCAGCCTGTTTCACGGCCGGGGTGGGACCATCGGCCGCGGCGGCGGCCCGACCCACGCAGCAATCCTCGCCCAGCCTTTCGGGACCGTCGACGGAACCATCAAGGTTACCGAGCAGGGCGAGGTCATCTCCGACAAGTACGGACACCCCGACATCGCCAGCCGCAACCTGGAGCTGACGGTGGCATCGGTGCTGGAGTCATCGCTCCTCCACCGCCAGTCCCGCAAACCCAAGGACGTTCTCGACTCCTGGACCGAGGCCATGGAGAGCTTCTCCGAGGGTGCGTACCGGGCCTACCGCTATCTCGTCGAGGACCCGAGCCTGGTCCCCTACTTCCTCTCCTCAACACCCGTTGAAGAACTCGGCCAGCTCAACCTCGGTAGCCGGCCCTCGCGGCGGCCCGGCGGTTTGGGCGGGATCGAAGACCTGCGCGCCATCCCCTGGGTGTTCGGGTGGACCCAGAGCCGCCAGATCGTCCCCGGATGGTACGGGGTAGGCACCGGGTTGCGGGCGGCGCGGAAGGCAGGGTACGAGGACATCCTCAACGAAATGGCCGCCGAGTGGAGCTATTTCCAGACCTTCCTCAGCAACGTGGAGATGACCCTGGCCAAGACCGATCTCGAGATCGCCAACCGCTACGTCGCATCCCTGGTCTCCGACGAGCACCGCTCGATCCTCGACGGTCTGCGCGAGGAGGCGGCACTGGCCACAGAGGAGGTCCTCAGCCTCACCGGCCAGAGCGAGCTACTCGAGTCGACCCCACTGTTGCAACGGACCTTCGCCGTGCGCGACATCTACCTCGACCCGATCAACTACCTCCAGGTGTCCTTGCTCGGTCGGGCTCGCAGCGGAGAGCAAGGCCCCGACCTCGACCGCAGTCTCCTGTTGACCATCAACGGCATCGCCGCGGGCCTGCGAAACACGGGTTAGGAGTCAGAGTGGCGGCGTGCGGCGGCCCGGATCGACTCCCTCAGATCTTTCATCAAGAGATACAGATGGTTCGGGTTTTCCGGCAGTTGCTCCAAGCCATAGCGGTCATAGAACCGGGCAGCCCGATCGTCCTTGACGTGGACCACGACTGCGCGACCGCCGATTTCATGTGCTGCCGCAGCGCACCGCTGGAGAGCGTCCCGGAGGAGGTCGCCGCCCACGCCAGCACGTTGCTCTGACCGGTCGAGGGCCAAACGGGCCAACAGGATGACGGGGATGGGCCGGTGGGCCGGCAAACCTTTCCCGATGCGATGCTCGGCTGCCCCCTCGACCGCGTGCGGTGCAAGTGTGTAAAAGCCGACCACCTCCTCGCCTCTTTTGAGGACGTAGGTGACTGACGCACCGCCCCGCTGATCGGATAGAGCAAACCGCATCAACCAGTCATTCAGAGGCGCGTTGCCGCAGTCGAATTTGTCGAGATGGTCTCCCGCCTCCAGCCGCCGCACCGGCCTAAGGGGCACTAGTGGTCTGTCGCGTAAATAGTGTGCGCGTGTCTCCGAGTCATCGTCGTCATCTGGCAAGGAGAAAAGCGCAGTCGCACCCGGGAGGTTCGGCGAGCATTTTGGACGCAGCCAGGGGCGACGAGGGCCGGAGAGACGCCACAAGTATTTAGGAGACAGGCCACTAGGAGGTGGGAATTTGAGATGGCCCATCAAAGAGATCGACCAATGCGGTGATAGCGGTCGGGGCTTCGTCGAGTGATCGGGCGAAACGGGTGAACTCATCTTCACTGAGTCTGATCCGCTTTCGCTCCGCGATCAATGCCTCTGCACGATCAAGAGCGCTGGCGACCACAAACTCGGTTTTGGACACTCCAGCGAGCGTGGCCGCCTCACTTACTACGGCGTCCGCGTTGCTCGTCACCCGGAACGTCCACCGGCCTGTTCGCTTCTCTACAGTCATCGTACGTACATTGTACATACGCCCTGCTTCAACTCAACCCTGTAGCTTCAACTCGGTCTCGTATCAGCGCTTCCGGCCGAAGATCCCGTCGAGCCAGGCGAGGCGTTCCTTGAAACCCGATTCCCGACCCTGTTCGGTCGGTTCGTAGAGGGGGGTCTCCTCGACTCCCTCCGGGAAGTAGTCCTGGGCGACCACGTGCTGGTCGTGGCTGTGGGCGTACTTGTATTTGGTGCCGTGGCCGAGCTCCTTGGCTCCCTGGTAATGGGCGTCACGGAGATGCATCGGCACCACCGGGGCTGGCCCGTCGGCGATGAGGCCCCGCACCGCTCCCATCGCCTTGGTCACCGAGTTCGACTTCGGGGCGAGAGCGAGATAGATCGCCGCCTGAGTGAGGTGGAACGAAGCCTCCGGAAGCCCTACATATGCCAGTGCCTGGGAGGCAGCGTTGGCCTGGAGCAAGGCGTTGGGGTCGGCAAGGCCGATGTCCTCCGAGGCCAGGACGATCATCCGCCTCACGATGAACTCGGGGTCCTCCCCCGCCTCCAGCATCAAATGGAGCCAATAGATCGTGGCGTCGACGTCGGAGCCGCGGACGCTCTTGATGAAGGCTGAGATCACGTCGTAGTGCTGGTCGCCGCCTTTGTCGTAACGGATCAACCGCCTCTGCAACGCCTCTTCGACGTCAACGAGGCCGATCTCGGTGGAGTCCCTTCCGGCGGCAAGGGTTGCGGCAACTTCGAGGGTGTTGAGGGTGTGCCGTGCGTCGCCGCCGACCCGGCTCACCAGGAAGTCGACCACGTCATCAAGAATGTTCAGACCCTCGGCCCCTAGGCCCCGGTCGGGGTCCTTCACTGCTCGCCGCACCAACTCGGCTAGGTCTTCCGGTTCGATCGATTCGGTGCGGAACATCGTCATCCGGCTCAGCAGCGGGTTGATCACCTCGAAGTAGGGGTTTTCGGTGGTGGCACCCACCAGGACAATGGTCCCGTCCTCGACACCGGGAAGCAGCGCATCCTGTTGGCTCTTGGAAAAGCGGTGGATCTCGTCGAGGAAGAGGACCGTTCTCCTCTCCTCGGTGGCGAGACGCTCCCGGGCGGAGGCGAGAACCTCCCGCACGTCCTTTACCCCGGCGTTGGTCGCCGAGAGGGTGGAGAAGGCGGCGTCTGCATACCCGGCGATCAGGCGGGCCAGGGTCGTCTTCCCGGTTCCGGGAGGCCCCCACAGCAGCATCGAAACCGGTTTTCCCGACTCGACCACCCGACGGAACGCAGCCCCCGGCTTCAGCAGCGACTCCTGGCCAACGACCTCGTCGAGCGTCGCCGGCC
>JBBDHT010000046.1:0-23756 GCA_040880765.1 Acidimicrobiia bacterium
AAGGGCGATTATCGCCTACGCCCCCACCTTTGCGACCATCACATAGATGGTGAACAGGAGAATGGACGTGTCCAGCATTCCGAATCCGCCCACCGTGCCTCGAATCTTGTTGGCGCGGTCGGTGTCGCCGGCGTCGATGGCATCGGCAATGGCCACAGACTTGGGGCCGAACACTGTAGAGCCGAGCACGGCCCCGATCACCACTGCAACAAAACCAATGGAAACGAACACGGAGCCAAATCCGTAGCGTTCGGAGTCGAGCACGAGAAGAACTCCAGTGACCAGGACCGTCACGCCTACCGGGATATAGAACCGGCCCGCAAGTTTCTCGGTGGTCCGGAACCAACTAGCCGCAGCAGGTGACACCGGGCCCAGCAGGCCCGGGACCATCGCCTGCATCAAGTTGGCGCCCAACCACGCCCCCGCCGCAGCGATATGTATCACCAGCAGAATGTCTCCGTAGAACATGAACCCCTTCCTCGGGTCGGCTGCGCGGGATTGTACGGATGCCGACCGCCACTTGGTGGTAACCGGCGTCCCCGTCTTACGATCACAGCATGGCCCGAACCGAAGAACCGGGATGTCGCGATGCCGCTTTCGCCACCGCCTTGCTCCTGGGCATCGGGATGGCCTTCATCGGCAGCGGTCTCGCGCTGGTCAGTCAACAAGGATGCGAAGGCCTGTGCGAACAAGTCGGGCTGGCCCTCCTCTACGCAGGCGGGCCGATAGGTGCGATCATCGGCTTCTTCACCGACACCACCGTGCTCCCCTGGCCCCTGGAGATAATGCTCTGGGTCGTGCTCGGTTTTTGGGCGGCCCGGAAAGGCGCGGCCCCGGGCCGATCGACATGGGCTTACGTGATCTCGATCCTCGGAATCGCTCTCATCTTCGGTGTCGTTCTTTCCAACTTCGTCGAACTCGCCTGACCTCGAAGGACTAGTCACTACGCATGTAACGGCTTTAGCCGTCGCAATCGGAGTGATGCTCACGTAGCGTGGTCATCGAATGCAGAGAGTAGATGGCGCCGCCCGCTTCCCCTTGATGATTGCTGCAGCACTTTTGGTGCTGGGCGTGGCTTCGATGACGACCGCTCGTTTCGTGGCGGATCAACCGGGCGGACACCTGCGGCCCATCGCCGACGCAGGTGAATTGGTCTCGCTGATTCAGGGTCAGGAACACATTTTATGGGTGTCACTGTCCGGCCCGGTGACGCAAGTCACCGTTTGGGGGTGGCCGGAAAGTGATGGGGAGGTCGAGCTGGGTGGGGGCATGTCCCTCACCCGGCTCGACGGGGGAACCGAATCCGGGATTCTCACCCACGACGACAGGCCGAGAGCTGTCGAATTCGAGGTAACCGGCTCCGGCTAGTGGTCGGGGGCTAGACAGTCAGGTAGGGCTCGAGGTCTGCAGGGTCGAAGGGGCCGACGGCACCGATGAGACGCTCCGCTGAGTACATCTCCCTCGCGACACTCTGCACATCTTCCCGGGTGACCGCGTCGAGCCGTTCGAGACGCTCATCGGTGGAGAGATGGGGCATCCCTGACAGCTCATCGCGGCCGAGTCGCACCATCCTCGAGTTGGAGTCCTCGAGTGAGAGGGCGAGACCGCCCCGCATCGAACCTTTGGCCCGCTCCAGCTCGGCCTCGGTGACACCTTCTTGCATCACCTTGTCCAGTTCGTCCCGGATCACCTTGAGAGTGGTGTCGGTCTGGCTCGGGGTGGTTCCGACATAGACACCCCATGCACCGGCGTCGGCGTAGGCAAGGCGGAAAGCGTGAACCGAATAAGCAAGCCCTCTCTCCTCGCGCACCTCCCGGAAGAGACGGGAGGACATCCCCGAGCCCATGATGTGGTTGAGCACCTGGTAGGAGAAGCGCCGCTCGTCATCCCGGCGCAATCCTTTACCGCCGATGAGGATGTGGGCCTGTTCGGTATCCCGCCGGGTCAACTCCACTCGGGCCGAAGGCTCCATCTCCTCGAAGGTGTGGTCGATGGCCCCGCCGTCCCATTCGCCGAATCGGTCGGCGACCATGCCCACGATGTCATTGTGCTCGAGATTGCCTACGGCCGCGATCACAACTGAAGAAGTGCCGTACCTGCGTTCCCAGTAACCCATGATGTCGTCCCGGGTCATTCCCCGAATCGAATCCCTGGTCCCGAGGACAGGGGCTTCGAGGGGGTGCCCGAGAAAGGCCGCCGTCGAGAAGTTCTCGAAGGCGACGTCGCTGGGGTCGTCCTCGTTCATGTTGATCTCTTCGATGACCACCTGGCGCTCTGAGTCGATTTCGTTAGCCCGGAAGGCTGGTCGCTGGATGATCTCCGAAAGGATGTCGAATCCGGTCGCCACGTCCTGGTCGAGCAGTCTGGTCCAATAACAGGTTGCTTCCTTGCTGGTGAACGCATTGGACTCTGCACCGATGGCGTCGAAGGTCTCGCTCACCTCCCGGGCGGAGAGAGTTTCGCTCCCCTTGAACAGCAGATGCTCCAGGAAATGGGAGGCCCCGTGCTCATGGTCGAGATTCTCGTCGCGGGTTCCGGTGTCGACCCAGCATCCAATGGACACGGATCGCACAGAGGGCATGGTCTCGGTGATGACACGGAGACCGTTGGGAAGTTTGGTGAAATCGTAATGCACAGGGGGAGTCTACGGAGGCTGGCTTTCTTGTCGGAAGTGCAGATTGAGCGGAGCATCTTCACCTGTTCGTCGGACGGGCCTACTTGACACGGCATGAGACAATGGGCAGCTATGCGCGACCGTGAGACCACATTCCTTGCCGACCTGATCTCTCCGGAGGATCTGGCGGTCGAGGCAGTGGTGAGCCGGTATCAGCGGGTCGCCCCCGCCGTAACCCGGTTTGCCAGAAGCCTGGCGAAGAACCCCGACCTGCGGGTACGCCTCGGTTCGGAGCCGGCAGCCTCCGATGACGAGGTGGTCTGCGACCCCCGCATCTTCCAGGCTGCCTACCACCGCAACGCCCCGGTGACGCCAGATGAGGTTGCCCTGGCATCGGCCCTCCACGAGGTCGTCCACCTGGTGTCGACCCGACTCGACGAGCCCCGCTCGATCCCCGACGACTGGCCCATCGAAGGCAAACGCGACCCGGAAGCGAAAACAGACCTTCTCAATGCCCTGGAACGAACAGAGAAGCCTGTCGCAGAGGTCCTCTTCTTCACCCTCGAGGATGCCCGCCAGGAGCGCCAGGGGCTTTCGGTCTACCCCGGTGCCCGCTCGGTGCTCGAAGACCTCTACCTGTCCTCCCTTGCTCAGGCATTCGAACGCAGTGGTGCGCTCAGTCAATTCGTCCTCGGCTGTTTCCTGCTCACCGGCGGTTACATCGAAAGGGAGAAACTCGAGAAACGACTCGATGCGCGGGCTGCTGTTGCCCTCGACGACGGCACCGAGCAGTGCCTGCAGGCAGCCGATGCCGACGACCCGTGGGCTGTTGCGGGTCTGGCACTGGAGCTGGAGGCAATCGCACGGGCCAATGGCCTTATCACCGAGGCTCCCGAAGGGGCTACCAACAGCGCACGTCAGGCTGCAGCAAAGGCCGACGCCGAACAGGCTGCAAAAGGGGTCGACCAGGTTCGGATGACGTCTCCGATCGTGTCCGACTCCGACTCTTATCAGGAGACGCGACGCGCCGCTGAGGCCAGGTCGGGTGCCAGCGACCGCAAGGGCGCTTCGCAGATGGCAAGCGACGAATCTACCGATCAGTTGCTCCGGATCAGCCAGGCACCAGACATATACCTCCCCAATGGCCAGGGTGGGAAACTTCTCGTGACCGCTATCCCCCATGCATTCTCCAGGCTTGGCACCGAGGGAATGGCGGCTATGAGCGAGGCGGCAAAGCGGTGGGAGGTCGATCAGCGGCGGGTCAGCGGCGAGCTCTTTCCGCTATTCGTGGCTAACCAGAGGCGGGGTCTCCGCTCGGGGTTCGACCAGGGCGATGTCTCGCCCCACTCGGCCCTTTTCATCGGGGCCGGTCTCTATCAGCGTCTCTATGAACGTCGCGCCGCTCGGACCCGACGGCGTTATGCAGTCTCTCTGCTCGTGGATGCATCGGCTTCGATGCTCAGCCCGGGGCGGGTCAGGGGACGGGAGACCACCTGGGCGATGCCATCGGCGCTGCTCGGTGCCTGGACCATGGCCCACCTCTGCGACGAACTGCAGATCGACTTCGAGGTCGCCTTGTTCAACAGGGGGTTCGCCGCCCGACCCGACGACACCGAGAGCACATACCGGCACAGCCGGGCCAATGCCATAGCCGGCCTGAAACGCACCCAGGGCACCGCCGCCGACCGTTTGACCTCCACCGTCAATCATTACCTCGTCAAGCCGTTCGACCGTCGCTGGCGCGACTTCGAGCCCTCGCTTGCCGGTCTGTTCTTCACCGCCGCCCAACCGCGCCAGGCAGCAGGCTTCGCCCGCCGCGAGCCCGCCAATTCGCCACCCGTGTCGATGTTCGAGAAGGCAGCCAATGTCGACGAGTTCAACGTGATCCACTCCGCCGAGCGCATGGCCCGGCTCGGGGCACAGGTCAGAGTCCTGATGGTGCTCGCCGACGGCATGACCCGTGGTTCGGTGGAAAATCTGGCAAGCTCGGTACGTGCCGTCGAGAACAGCGGCACAACTGTCATCGGCATAGGCATCGGAGACCACAGCGTCGACGAGGCCTATCAGCGACACGAGGTGGTCAATGAGCCTCAGCACCTCGCCGCGGCGATGATCAGAGGGACCAAACAGGCACTACGCAAGAGCCTTTCAAGCCAGGGCATGGACACCTGGTGGTTGCGCAGCGCAGATTCCAAGCAAATACAGGAGAGATCAGTTGCCTGAGAAAATCACATTCAGCGATCCCGCCGGCGAAGGACCGGACATCATCCTGGAGAAGTTCGAGCTTCCCGAGGACACAGCCGACATCGAGGAGCGGAAGAGGAAGATCCCGACACCAGACCCCCACTATGTAGATCTCGGGATGTTGTACCGCTTCGCCCAACTGGAACAAGCCCGCCACGAGACCGCGGGCAGGGGCTTCATCCCACTCCATGTAGCCGTTCGCGGCCATATGGGAACCGGGAAGGACCACGACATAGAGCAGTTCGCCGCCGCGATGGGACTCCCCTACTTTCGCATCCCCCTCACCGGGGAGGTGCGTGACGTGACCCTGCTCGGCTCGACCCGTCTCCACGGCGACGGCAAAGGAGGCACCGAGTCGCGTTGGGAGGATGGCGATATCACCCGGGCCCTACGGGGGCCCTCCTTGCTCAACCTCTCCGAGTTGAACGCCGCCGGCGCTGAGACCCTGTTCGCCCTGCACGGACTGCTCGACAGGTATGCCGCCATTGACCTGCCAAATGGCGACTACGTCCCGCTCCGCGATGACGTACGGATCTTCGGGACCATGAACCCCACCGACCTCCGAGACTACGCGGGGACCCAGACGCTCAACAAGGCATTCGCCGACAGATGGGTGATCTGGGAGAAGTCGTTCCCCGGATCGGACCAGATCATTTCGATGCTCAATCGACGGTACCCCGCGCTCAGGGAGGAGTACGTCGAGGCGATCTCTCGCCTCGCTACGGAGGTCAACGCCTCATTCGAAGCGAACGACTCCGCGGTGAGAGTCGAGACCCCGGTGTCGCTGCGTTCCGTCCTGGACCGGCTGCCGACCGGTCTCATCATCTACGCCGACCGAACCGACCCACTGCGCAAGGCGTGGGAGGAGTTTGTGCTGCCCCATGTCGACAGGTTCGACCGGGACCACTACGAGACGGTGTGGAACGCGGTTGTTCGCAACGGCCCGTCGGTAAAACCCTTCAAATAGCTACGGTTGCTCCATGGCCTATGACCTTGGCAATCCCGAGCTCGACCAAGCAGTGGCCGACCTCGTCGCGGCCGCTTCAGAGAACGACAACGCGGATCTGATAAACGAGATGATCACCACAGTGCTCAAGTTGCACCGTGACAACGGCAACCGCGGTGACCTGAAGCTGATCAACACCGCCCTCAAGGAGATGCGGTACTCAAACCTCGTCTTCTCCCGGCACGACGAACCAAAGGTCACCATCTACGGTTCGGCGCGACTTGTCGAGGACGATCCCGACTACCAGATCACAATGCGATTCGGCAAGACGATGGCTGAACGGGGATGGGGCGTCATCACCGGCGCCGGCCCCGGCGTGATGGAGGCAGGCAATCGCGGCGCCGGTATCGAAAACTCTTACGGGGTCAACATCCGGCTCCCCTTCGAGGCGAGTTCCAACAAGTACATCGACCCCGAGCGAAACGTCAACTTCAAGTACTTCTTCACGAGGAAGCTCGGCTTCGTCAAGGAGTCGCACGCTTTCGTCATCCTTCCCGGAGGGTTCGGAACCCTCGATGAGGCCTTCGAACTGCTCACTTTGGTCCAGACCGGCAAGAGCGACCTCCACCCCATCGTTCTTCTCGAGTCCGGGAAGAAGAACTATTGGAAGCCAATCCTCGATTTTGCGCGTTCGGTGCAGGTCGCGGAGAAGCTGATCTCCGAATCCGACCTCTCCCTGCTCCATCACACCACCAGTCACGAAGATGCCGCTAGCCACATCGAGCACTTCTATGCCAACTACCACTCCCAGCGCTATCACTCCGGGAAGCTCATCCTCAGAATCCATACCCTTCCCGACCCCGAGACCCTAGAGCAGTTGAATCATGATTTCTCCGACATCATCGTCGACGGCGAAATGGAGATCATCGGACCGACCGAGGCCGAGATCGCCGACAACGACGCCCTCGACTGTGAACGGATCACATTCCTCTTCGACCGCCGCCATTTCGGGCGCCTCCGCCAGCTCATCGACAAGCTCAACGATCTCGTGGCAGATGCCAAAGTCACCAAGCCGGCACCGGTGTTCAGCGAAGAGCACGCCGAACGACCCTGGTAATTGTCGCCGCCTTGGTCTTAAAGACGGCCGAACGGCTAGAATTGGCACGTGCGCGACATCCTTTCCGACCTCGTAGCCGAACAGCAGTTCCTCGATCAGTCCCTGCAGCGGATTCCGATCAAGATCTGGGACTACGAGACTCCGTCCAAACCATGGACAGTTCGTGACACCATCGCCCATCTGGCTGATTTCGAAGAGCTAGCCGCCGATGTGATCGCCGGTGGTGACACCATCAAGACCTGGCAAACCGCCACTGATCTCGACGCCCTGCGCAAGAAGGCAATCACCAAAGGGCGCAAGATGCGGCCCCAGGACGTAATCGAATGGTGGCGCGGCGGTCGGGCCAAAGTCGTCGAGCCTCTCTCCCACATGGACGGAGAAGATCGCATCGAGTGGATCGACGGCGATATGAGCGCCCGGACATTCGCCACTTTCCGACTGATGGAGACCTGGGCCCATGGCCTGGATATCTACAAGACCCTGGGCCTCGAAGTGGAGGACACTCCGCGCCTCCGCCACATCTGCTGGCTCGGTTGGAAGACCCTCCCCTATGCATTCAAAGACCACGGGCTCGATTATGAGCCGGTACGGATCGAGTTGATCGGCCCGGGATACTCCAGATGGATCTACGGTCCGGAGGATGCCACCAACCGAATCAAGGGCTCAGCCTCGGATTGGGCCCGCATCGCAGTCCGGCGCATAGAGCCGAACGAGACCAGGCTCAAAGTGACCGGAGATGCGGCTGAAGCCGCGCTCAAGGTCGCCAAAGCATTTCTGTGACTTCGATTCCCCACCTGGTGGGGATGATCCACCTCGGGCCCCTCCCCGGGTCGCCCCGATTCAGCGGCTCGATGGACTCCGTCCTCGGCCCGGCGCTCGACGATGCCGCACTGCTGAGCGAGGCGGGGTTTCCTGCCCTGATGGTGGAGAACTTCGGTGACTCACCCTTCTTCCCCGACTCAGTCCCTCCGGAAACGGTTTCGGCGATTACGAGAGCTGTCGACGCGATAACAGTGGCGACGGGGCTACCCATCGGCGTGAACGTGCTCCGCAACGACGCCATGTCAGCGCTCGCCGTTGCATCGGTGACGGGTGCGCCCATGATCCGGGTCAACGTTCTCACAGGTGTGATGTACACCGATCAGGGCCCGATCGTGGGCCGTGCCGCAGAACTTCTCCGCAAACGGACCCAGCTCAGCTCCAGCACCGAGATCTGGGCCGATGTCCTGGTCAAGCACGCCACCCCACCCCCCGGCTTCGACGTCCGTCAGCTTGCCGAGGACACAATCAAGAGGGGCCATGCCGATGCAGTGATCATCTCCGGGCCCGGCACCGGTTCGTCGCCCGACCTCGACCGGCTCAAAAATGTGCGCGCGGCAATCGGCCCCGATGTGAGGTTGGTGGTTGGTTCGGGTGCCACACCCGGCAATCTCGCCGAACTGCACGATGTCGCCGACACGGTGATCGTCGGTTCCTACACGAAGCGGGACGGACGTGCGACGGATCCCGTCGACCCCCAGCGCGCGGAGGATATGGTCCGCGTGGCGCGGGAGTGCGGTCTCATCTAAGAGCCGGCATATATACCCGCCTGTTCTTGTTTCAGCGGGGGAATTCTCGAAGAGCCCCGAGCCGGTACGCGGCACCGGGAACCCGCCCGGGCTCTCGCTGTCATCCGGGCAATTGGGTCTGGCGACCCATGTCTAGTCAATTGGTGCGGACGGCCCATGTGAAACAGGTTTAGATGTCGGCAGACTTTTCCACAGGTTATCCATGAGAGCAATTCCTAACGACATCCTGATCGAGGTCATGCAAGATGTGATCGAAGACCTCCACGGCCATGTGCACCGTGTCTCCGACCTCGCTGTGGACCTCGGCACCGGACTCGGCCTCAAAGACGACGATCTCGATTGTCTTGCTCTTGCCGGTGTCCTCCACGACGTCGGCAAGATCCATTTGGACCCGACGATTCTCGGCAAGCCCGGCCCCCTCGATGATGGGGAGAAAGACCTGATGCAGCGGCACCCCGAGCTCGGATTCGCCATGACCCGCAATCGCCTCGATGCCCGCGTTTCCGAAGCCATCCTCTACCATCACGAGAGGTTCGACGGCAAAGGCTACCCGTTCGGCCTCGCCGGCCAGGCCATCCCGATCCTCTCCCGCATCGTCCTCGTCGCCGACGCATTTGACGCTATGACCTCCTCCCGTGCCTACCAACCCGCCCTTCCCATCGACTTCGCCATCTCCGAGATAATCCGCAACGCCGGGAGCCAATTCGACCCCGAAGTGGTCGACATCTTCATCCAACTGGCGAACGTCGACCGCCTCCCCCTCGCCACCTCAGCCTGAGCCAACTGCCCGTCCCGCAAATATCCACGCCGTCTCCCGCGCACACCATCTAACTGACGGACAAATTGTCACCCACTCCTGATACCTTCAGGGCGTGGACTCGCTGCAGAACTTCACACCGGCAACCCGATCCTGGTTCGACGCCTCGTTCCAGGCGCCCACACCGGCCCAGACCCTGGGTTGGCCCGCTATCGCCTCCGGTGAGCACACCCTGATTCACGCCCCCACCGGCTCGGGCAAGACTCTCGCAGCATTTCTCTGGACGCTTGACCGCCTGCTAACCGAGCCGGTGCCTGATCGGACCAGCCGATGCAGGGTTCTCTACATCTCCCCACTCAACGCGCTAGCCCACGATGTCGAACGGAACCTGCGGGCTCCCCTGACTGGGATCCGTCACGCCGCAGAAAGACTGGGCGGAGACCCACTCCCCGAACTGACCACTTTCCTCCGCACCGGCGACACCCCCCAAGAAGACCGGAGGCGGATGCAGAACCATCCACCCGACATCCTGATCACAACGCCCGAGTCGCTCTATCTAATGCTCACGTCCGCAGTCCGATCCACCTTGAGCAGTGTGCGGTGGGTGATCGTCGACGAGGTGCACGCCGTGGCCGGCTCAAAGCGGGGGGCGCACCTTGCCCTCTCCCTGGAGCGGTTAGAGGAGATAACGGATACCCCACCACAGCGAATCGGGCTCTCCGCCACCCAGCGGCCACTGGAAACCATCGCCCGGTTTCTCGGGGGCGGAACCTTCTCCGACAATGCATGGACCCCCCGCCCGGTGCGGATCATCGATGTGCCCAGCGACCGGGGGCTGGACATCGAGATCGTCGTTCCGGTCGAAGACATGGCCGTCCCGCTCACCGAAGACCCGCTCGACCCGGAGGCAACTCCATCGAGATCGATATGGCCGGCGGTCTACCCGGCGCTGCTCGAGCAGATAAGGAGCCACCAGTCGACGATCGTATTTGCCAACTCGAGGAGGCTTGCAGAGCGAACCTGCTCCGAGCTGAATCGGCTTGCCGGCGAGGAGATCGCTAGAGCCCACCACGGGTCGGTGGCAAGGGAGCAGAGGCTCGAGATCGAAGAGGGTCTCAAGAACGGGAAGCTCAAAGCCGTCGTCGCCACTTCTTCTCTAGAACTGGGCATCGACATGGGCTCGGTCGACCTCGTCCTCCAAATCGAATCTCCTGGCTCTGTCGCTTCAGGGCTGCAACGCGTAGGGCGTTCCCGACACCAGGTGGGCCGGGCTTCAAAAGCCCGGATCTATCCAAAATACCGGGGTGACCTGCTCGTAGCGACAGTTGTTGCCGGCGAGATGGTCAGAGGCAATGTCGAACCGACGAGTATTCCAGAGAACTCACTCGACGTGCTCTCCCAGCAGATCGTCGCAGCAACCGTCATCGACGACGGGATCCACGCCGACGACATGTTCGACCTGGTGAGACGGGCCACGCCGTACCGCGACCTGTCCCGCGCGGTGTTCGACGCGACGCTTGACATGCTCGCAGGCCGATACCCGTCCGATCTCTTCGCTGAATTGCGCCCGAGGATCAATTGGGACCGGGTCGGAGGGACACTCAGCCCCCGTCCGGGCGCACGCCAGCTGGCGGTGACCAACGCCGGAACCATCCCCGACCGTGGGCTCTTCCGGGTGGCCCTGCCCGACGGGAGCCGGGTCGGTGAGCTCGATGAGGAGATGGTCTACGAGTCGAGAGAGGGTGACACATTTCTGCTCGGGTCGACCGCCTGGCGGATCACCGGGATCGACCACGACCGGGTGACCGTCGTACCCGCACCAGCCGACGGGTCACACAAGATGCCTTTCTGGCATGGCGACATGCTGGGACGGTCGCTCGAAACGGGCCGTGCCGTGGGACGCTTCACCCGCGAGATCGGCCAGATGGACCACGACAGGGCACTCGCCACGCTCCGCGATGACTACAACCTCGATGACTTCGCCGCCGGGAACCTGGTCGGCTATCTCGCGGACGAGATGGAGGCGACCGGCCACCTCCCAGGCGACGACAAGGTCGTTGTGGAGCGGTTTCAGGATGAGATCGGAGACTGGCGTGTTGTGCTGCTCTCGCCGTTCGGGGCACGAGTGCACGCTCCTTGGGCGTTGGCCCTGCGCCATAAGCTGAGGCAGCGATACGGTTCCGACGTCGACATGATCTGGTCCGACGATGGAATCGCCATCCGCTTCCCCGACAGTGACGACATCCCCGGCGCCGACGAGCTGGTACTGGATCCCGAAGAAGTCGAGTCGATACTCATCAATCATCTGGGTGACACCGCGCTCTTCGGCGCCCGATTCCGGGAGGCGGCCGGGAGGTCGCTGCTCCTCCCCAGGCGACGGCCCGGTGAGAGAACTCCGCTGTGGCTGCAAAGGCGCAAGGCTTCCGATCTGCTCAACGTCGCCAACCAGTTCGGGTCTTTCCCGATCTTGCTCGAGACGTACCGGGAGGTACTGAGAGACGATTTCGATCTTCCCGCACTCCAGGAGATCCTCGGAGACCTTCGCTCCCGGAAGATCCGTCTCGTCGAAGTCGAACTCCACAGCCCGTCACCGTTCGCAACCTCGCTGCTTTTCTCCTTCGTCGCCGCATACCTGTACGAGTCGGACGCTCCCATTGCGGAAAGGCGGGCCACGGCCCTGACTCTCGACCGCGACCTGCTCCGTGAGCTTCTCGGTGACAGTGAGCTCCGGGACCTGATCGACCCCGAGGTGGTCGGGGCGATCGAGCTCGAGCTCCAGCACCTCACCGAGCAACGCACCGCCCGCCATGCCGATGCGGTGCACGACCTGCTCCGCGATCTGGGGCCGATGACCCGCGACGACATCCTCATCCGTTCCGGTAATGACGGCGCCGAGCACCTCGATGCCCTGATCGAGCAGAAACGGGTCTTCGCAATAACCGTGAGCGGGGAGGAACGGATAGCAGCCGTCGAAGACATGGCCCGGTTGCGCGACGGAATCGGCGTCCAGCCGCCGCCCGGCGTTCCGCACGTCTTCCTCGAACCGGTTCCCGACCCCTTGGGCGACATCATCGGCCGTTATGCCAGGACCCACACACCATTCTCACCGGAGCAAGCTGCTGCGTCTCTCGGCCTGCCACTTGCGGTGGTGAGCTCCGTGCTCGAGTCGCTCGAGGCGGAGGGCAGGGTGGTCCCCGGCGCCTTCCTCCGCGGGGGAAACTCCCAGGAATGGGTCGAACGGGGTGTCCTGAAACGCCTCAAACGGAGATCTTTGGCCAACCTCCGCCAGGAGATCGAGCCCGTTGACCAGTACCGGCTCGCCCGTTTCGCCATCGACTGGCACGGGGTCAGCGACGCGCCGCCCCGGGGGGTCAATGCCGCCACTGAGGCGATAGCCCGACTCCAGGGCTCGGCGATCCCGGCATCGGTCATCGAGCGTGATGTGCTCTCGGTCCGCGCCCGGGATGCAGCGACTCTCCTCGACCGGATGCTCATCTCCGGAGAACTGGTGTGGGTCGGTCGCGAACCTCTGGGTACCAGGGACGGCAAGATCTCCCTCTACACCAGGGACTCGCTCACCACATTGTGGGACGGGCCGCGCACCGGCTTCGAGCCCGGCCCGCTCTCGTCCGCGATCCTCGATTTCCTCTCCGAACGGGGCGCCAGCTTCTTCCGCGACATCTACAACGGCATCGGTGGCGGGGACATCGACGATGCAGCCGCCTCCCTCTGGGATCTGGTCTGGGCCGGTGCAGTGACAAACGACAGCTTCGAGCCGTTGCGACACTACGTCGCTGCGAGGAGGACAAAGGGTCGGGGTCGGCCGGGCGCCGCGTTCCCGGCACACACCTCGGGCCGTTGGTCGATAGTCGAATCGCTCCGGTCCGGGGACCCTTCTCCGACCGAAAGGCTGGCCGCGCGGGCAAACCTCTTCCTGGAGCGCAACGGGGTAGTGACCCGTCCCACCGTCATCGCAGAAGGCCAGCCTGGGGGTTTTGCCGCCCTCTACCCCGTCCTCAGCCATCTCGAGGAGACCGGACGGATCAGACGCGGTTACTTCGTCGAGGGGCTCGGAGGCGCACAATTCGCTCTACCTGGAGCGATCGACCTACTCCGGAGCGAGCCCGAGCCCGAACTGATTGCGTTGGCCGCCGCCGACCCTGCCAACCCCTACGGGTCGATCTTGCCCTGGCCCGAGTCGCCGAACCGACTTGCCCGCGATGCTGGCGCCTACGTGCTGCTCTATGGAGGACAATTGGTCGGATATCTGGACAAAGGCCGCAAGAACCTGACCATCATCCCACCGGGTGAAGACCTCTACCGCGACATCGGGAGGGAACTGGCGAACATTGCCAGCAAACACCGCCGCACCGTCCTCCACACAGTGGGAGACGACGACGTCACATCTTCGCCGCTGGCCCCGGTCCTCCGCGAGTGGGGGTTTGCCCCAGCGCCCCGCGGGCTCTCCTACCGGAGATAGCAGCCCGTTCTATAGCGGAACAGGCCTTACTCGAGTTCCGGCCAAGAGCGGATCGCCTCGTCGACTATCGACTCGAACTTGAGCCCCATCAGCACCACCCCGGCTGCGCCCGAGTCGCGGGCCTTCTGCTCCATTTCTGCAGCCACCTCCCAGCCGAGTTTCCTCCCGACGTCTTTGCCGACGTCGCCGAGACGTTGTTTTAGAGCGTCGGTGGCGGGCACCGCGCCGATCGTCTCCATCCGCTCCAACCAGGTGAGACTGAAGGGAGGGATGATCATCAGGTAGACCGGTGGGTCGCCGTCGCGCAGGTTGATCCGGGCCATCTGCTGTTCGATGACGTCAGGGTCGAGCACCGGTCCGGCGACGAAGAACTGCGCGCCGAGATCGACACGACGTCTGAACTGCCACTCCCGGAAGCGGGTAGGCATGCCCACCTCGAAGTCGGGAAGGTTCTCCTGCAGCGCCCGAAGATGTTCCACGATCTCGTAGTGATGTGCCTGGTGGTCGATATGGGGAACCGTGTCGCCGATCACAACAAGGAAGGAGTCCACACCGTTCCCCAGTGCACCCCGGACTTCGGATTCGATGGCGAGGATGTTCCGATCCCGCGTCGAGACGACCACCGTCGGATCGATGTGGGGTGTGTCATGGGTGATCCGCGCCGAGAATGCATAAGGAGAGACCCGTATCCTTCCGAACACGTTGTCGGTCACCATCACGTTCGTCCATCCGGTGAGCGACCTGTGGCTCATGTCGGGGAGCTCCGGCGGGTTGACCTCTGCTATGCGCACCCAACCATCACGCGCGGTCAGCACTGCGGACCTCCCTCGGCTTTCGGGCTATGAAATATTTGGCTTGCGGATGATGACAGACAATCGCCGATGTGGTCTGTTCCGGCTGATACTGATACGAGGTCTCCCTGCCCACAGAAATCCCGATTCGGCCCGCACCCAGGATGTCGGCTACCCGCTCGTTGTCCTCGAGATCGGGACACGCCGGATAACCCCACGAGTACCGCCCACCGCGATACTTCTGGCGGAACAGCCCGGTCAGGGTCGGGCCGTCTTCATCGACAAAGCCCCATTCGGTCCTGATCCGGTGATGCCAGTACTCGGCAAGCGCCTCTGCCATCTCCACACCCAGCCCGTGAAGGTATAGATAGCTGGTGTACTCGTTCGCTTCGAACAACTGGGCCGCCCGCCGCGAGACCTCCGATCCCATGGTGACGATGTGGAAGGCGGCGTAGTCGACCTCCTCGCCCAGTGGCCGGAAAAAGTCCGGAATTGAGAGGAAAGGGTCCTCCTGTTGGCGGGGAAAGCCGAAGCGGGTCAATTCTTCGCTGCGCGAGCGGTCCTTCCACAACACCAGATCGTCGCCGTCGCCGTTGGCGGCGAAGTACCCGTAGACGAGCTGAGGTTGGAGCAGCCCCCCGGTTCGGGCCAGTGCAAGCTGTTCCCGGAGCAGAGGAGCCAGCCTCTTTTTGAAGTCGGGATCGTTCTCACCCGATTCGGGACGGTATTGCCACTGGTTTCGGTAGAGGGCGGTCAGATTGAGGAACGGAACGACGTCATCGAGCGCCACGTTCCTCACGACCCTCGACCCAATGAAAGGCGGTTCGAAGATTCGATTGTCTGTCTCGACCGATGGCGACCGCCGGGGGATTTCGATATCGGAGGAGTCAACCGTGGGCCGCTCCCGCTTCTTCGCGGGCGGTGGCGGTGACTCTCCTTCAATGATGCGCCCCATCGCATCAAGACCGGCGAAGGCATTCTTTCCGTAGTAGAGCGCCCCTGGGTAGAGCGAGCGCAGATCAGACTCGACATAACTCCTGGTCAGGGCAGCCCCGCCCAGCAGCACCGGCACCTTGCCCAGCCCGCGACGTTCCAGTTCGTCGAGATTGTCCCTCATGATCAGGGTGGACTTCACGAGGAGGCCGCTCATCCCGATGGCGTCGGCGTTCTTATCCTGAAAAGCCTGGATCATCTCATTGATACCAACCTTGATCCCCAGGTTGTGCACCTCGTATCCGTTGTTGCTCAAGATGATGTCTACGAGATTTTTACCGATGTCGTGGACATCGCCGGAGACCGTGGCGAGGACAACCGAGCCGCGACGGCTCGTCTCCGCCTTCTCCATGAGCGGTTCGAGGTAGGACACCGCCTTCTTCATCGTCTCCGCTGACTTCAAAACGAAGGGAAGTTGCATCTCGCCGCTGGCGAAACGGTCGCCGACGACTCTCATCCCCTCGAGGAGGAAGTCGTTGATTATGTCAAGCGGCCTCACCCCGGCGGCGAGCGCTTCGTCGAGGTCAGCGATGATGTTGTTCTGATCCCCGTCGATGATCCGCCGCGCCAGACGCTCGTCAACAGGCAAACCATCCATGGGCTCAACCGGAGTCTTCTCGATTTCGGCATCCTCGAACAGTTCGAGGATCCGCTCCAGAGGGTCGTACCCCTCCGACCTGCGGTCGTACACCAGGTCGAGCGCCGCAGTGCGCTGATCGGGATCGATACTGGAAAGTGGCTGGATCTTGGCGGCGTGCACAATTGCCGCGTCCAGACCCGCCTCGACCGCCTCATGGAGGAAAACAGAGTTGATCACCTTGCGGGCGGGAGGATTGAGCCCAAACGACACGTTGGAGACGCCGAGAACCGTCCTCGTCCCGGGTAGTTCCTCTTTGATCCGCCGGATGGCGTCGAGGGTGGCCATGCCGTCGCGCCGCAGGTCCTCTCCTCCGGTGGTCAGCGGGAAGGTGAGTGGATCGAAGATCAGGTCTGCGGGTGAGAGCCCGTAGGTGCCGACGGCAAGATCGTGGATGCGGTGAGCTACCCGCATCTTCCACTCCAGGTCCCGGGCCTGGCCCTCCTCATCGATGAGCAGGCAGATAACACCCGCTCCGTGTTTCTTCGCAAGAGTGAGAACCCGGTCGATTCGAGAGCCTTCCCCTTCGCCATCCTCGAGATTGGCGCTATTGAGCAGGCTTCTCCCGCCGAGTTGCTCGAGGCCAGCCTCCATGACTGCCGACTCGGTGGAGTCGAGCACAACCGGTGCGGCGACATCTGTCGCGAACCCCGCTGCAAGCCGTTTCATGTCGGCCACACCGTCGCGCCCGACATAGTCGACGCAGAGGTCGATGAGATGCGCACCCTCTCTGATCTGGGACTGGCCGATGGCAATGCAAGCCTCGATGTCATCGGCGAGCAATGCCTCACGGAAAGCCTTGCTGCCGTTGGCGTTGGCCCGTTCCCCGATGATGAGAAACGACGTGTCCTGATCGAGGTTGACCTGGCTGTAGATCGACGCGGCCGCAGGGACGTGAACAGGTTCCCTCTCGAACAATGGCGCCGGCCTGATTGCCTCGACGACTGCGGCGAGGTGCTCGGGCGTGGTGCCACAGCAGCCTCCAACCACACCGACACCAAGCTCCGTCACGAAAGTCTCCAAGCTTCCGGCGAGATCTTCTGGTCCCAGGTCGTAAACCATCTCCCCGTCTTCGACATGGGGCAGACCGGCGTTCGGGATCGCAGAAATCGGGATCGTCGAGTACCGACTGAGATGGCGGAGCGGCTCGAACATCTCGGCAGGGCCCGTGGCGCAATTCAACCCGATCACGTCCGGCCCTACTGCCTGAAGCGCAGTCAATGCGGCCCCGATCTCGGTCCCGGGCAGCATTCGCCCCGTCAACTCGATGGTCACCTGCACCTGCAAGGGCACCTCGACGCCGCTGGCCCGCATCGCCTCACGGGCGCCTTCAATCGCGGCTTTGGCCCCGAGCAGATCGAACTGGGTCTCGATGATGAGGAGATCGACTCCCCCATCGATCAACGCCCTCGACTCGGTGGTGTAGGCGTCGACCAGCGCCCGGTAGGTTATCTGTCCGAGGGTCGCGAACTTCGTGCCCGGGCCCACCGAACCGGCGACAAACCGGGGCCGCCCGTCCCGGGCGACGTACTCATCGACGACGGAGCGAGCGAGTACTGCACCGGCATGGGCGATCTCATAGGAGCGAGCTTCCAGCCCGTACTCGCCCAGAGGTATCGAAAATGCTCCGAAAGTGTTCGTCTCCACGACATCGACGCCCACATCCAGGAACGAGCGGTGCAGAGCGGTCACCACATCCGGCCGGGTGAGGTTGAGCAGTTCGTTACAGCCTTCGAGGTCGGCGCTACCGAAGTCGTCTGCCGTCAGCCCGACAGTCTGTAAGTTGGTGCCGCTGGCACCGTCGAAAATCACTACTCCGGAGCCGACCGCGTCGAGATAAGCGGTCATCTGTCTGCTCCACCCTGTTTACAACAGGGATCTCCTGGTTGGCTCAATGGCACCTCACTTGTTCCTCAATGAAACGCTGGTGAGCGCCATGAGCCCAGAGGCTCAAGGTCGACTCATCGATTCCAGGCATTGGCACCGTTTTCCATATCGCTATGGCTCGGTTGCCGCGGTATCAAAGGGCCTGTCCCTCCACCGCTCTAGATGAGCGCTTCGTGCCGTCATTATACAACAGCCACCGGGAGTGTCTACGGACGGGCGGGGGCGAAGTCTCCGGTAAGTTCCCGCTCTACGGAAGGGCTGTTTCCAGGGCTTCGTAGACGGTGTTCCGTAACACCGGAACCCTGCCGACCGACTCGATGGTGGCCCGGAACTCTGCAGGTGTGACTTCCTGGCCGTGCTCGGCTCCGGCCGACCGGGTGATGATCTCACCCATCAAAGTGCCTCCCAAGTCGTTACATCCCGCCTGGAGCAGCCTGGCGCCACCGTCGAGGCCAAGCTTCACCCACGAAGCCTGGATGTTGTCGATCAGCCCATCGAAGGCGATGCGCGATACGGCGTGGATGAGCACCGCCTCATCCCACGTGGGCCCGGGACGGGCCCTGCCCCTGAGGTAGATCGGCGATCCCATGTGGACAAACGGGAGCGGGACCATCTCGGTGAACCCTCCGGTTCGCTCCTGGATCTGTCTGACCACTTCGAGGTGGTTGGCCCACGACCTCGGCCCGTCGATGTGGCCGAACATGATCGTTGCCGTCGCCCGCAGCCCCAACTCATGGGCGGTGATCATCACCGCGGCCCACTGCGATGTCCTGATCTTGTCAGGGCAGAGATGCTCCCGCACCCGGTCGTCGAGGATCTCGGCAGCCGTACCGGGGAGCGAGCCGAGACCGGCCTCCTTGAGCTCCTCGAGAAAGCGCCGGACCGGGATACCGAGGGTCTCGGCTCCCTGCCACACCTCGAGCGGGGTGAATCCGTGGATGTGCATATCGGGCATCTCCGCCTTGATCGCTTTGACCACGTCGACATAGAAGTTGCCGGTGAAATCGGGGTGGATCCCTCCCTGGAGGGTCACCTCAGTAGCCCCGCGATCCCATGCCTCTCTTGCCTTCGCCACGATCTCATCGAGGCCCATCAGGTAGGGCTCCCCCCTCAGGTTCAGGCTCTTGGGGCCTTTGGAGAACGCACAGAAGCCGCACTTGAAGTAGCAGAGGTTGGTGTAGTTGATGTTGCGGTTGACCACGTAGGAGACGGTCTCCCCAACGCTCCTGATTCGGAGAAGGTCTGCGGTGTGGGCAATGGCATCGATCTCATCACCGCGTGCCTCGAAGAGCTTTCGCAGTTCACCGACATCGGGTCGCTGCCCTGCAATGGAACGCTCCAGGATCGGACGCAACTCTCCCGCTCCTTCCAGGCCTTGAGACGTCCGGCCCTGAATCCAGCTGCGGTCACCCCACTCGGCGGACAGTCGCAGCTGCGGAACCGGAGGGTCCATGTCCTTGCCCGGCGCCCACTCGTATCTGGGGCGGGCGGCACCTGACCCGTCGGTCAATTTGAGCCATGTCTCGAAGTCGGCAGTATCGAGAGTGTTTCGGGCGATTTCGATTTCGAGTCCGATCGGGAAGAGAGTCCTCTCCACGAGCTGGTGGTCGGGAAGTGCTTCGCGTAGTTCCCCGATCCGCTCCACATCCCAGTCCCTCAGCAGGAGGTCTCGAGCGCCTCCTGCAACCGCATCTGCTGCCTGGGACACATCGTCGACAAAGACAGATAGGACGGTCTCGAGTCCTGGGAGCATCACAAGGCTTGCAGCCTCCTCGATCTCAGATCGCCCTACCCGGAGAAATGCGGAGCGGGCTCTCGAGACCGCGTCAAGCACCACCTCCCGGGGGCCTTCGTTGCGAACCGTGATTCGCCATCCCGGCACCCCGGCCTTGGCCAGTGACAGCGCAGCTTCGGGTCCGACGAGATACCCCGATGGCTCCGGTTCGGCGGTCGAGCCGAGCACGAGCAGGCCACCTGATCGTGCCGCGTGGAGGTCGGCTGTTGTCGGGGCAGCCATTTCCACGGTGGTGGTGCCTTCGCGGCGACGGCTGGTGGCCGTGGGGGCAGCCAGCGAATCTGCCGGCCTGGTGCGGTGGAACGTAACTCTCATGTCTTGACACTCTTTCCCATTTTCGGATAGCCATTCTCGTCGACTCGCCGGCGGATATCGTCGATCAACTCCGGGGCGATCCATTCTTCGTCTATGTACTCGGGATAGACCGGGAGCCGGGGACGCAATTCGAAGCCCGCCGCCTCCGTCCTCAGCTCCAACTCGGCGAGATGCGGCCAGGGAGCCTCGGGGTTGACCCAATCTATGGTGAGTGGTGATACCCCACCCCAATCGTTGATGCCGGCGTCGAGGTAGATCTCATATCTGTCGGTGAGGTTGGGCGGCACCTGGATGTTTGCTTCAGCGCCCATGATCCAGCGGGCGAGTGCGACAACCCGTGCGAACCAGCCGGGCATCGGCTCCGCAGAACGACGCATCGGGGTGTCGGCTTTGGCACGGAAGTTCTGGACGATCACCTCCTGGATTGCACCCGTCCTGTCCGCCAGGTCCCGGAGAGCGAAAAGAGAGTCGACGATCTCCTGGTGGTTCTCCCCGATTCCGACCAGGATCCCCGTCGTGAACGGGACCCGGCTCCGTCCCGCCGCTTCGATGGTCGCCACCCGGAGGGCGGGCACCTTGGTGGTGGAATTGTGATGGGGCATCCCCGGCTCGAGCAGACGCGTGGAGATGTTCTCCAGCATCATCCCCATCGAAGGGTTGGTCGGCCTCAGCTTCGCCATCGCATCATCGTCGAGGAGACCCGGATTGGCGTGAGGGAACAGGCTGGTCTCCGATCGAATCAGGGCAGAGATCTCGGCGACGTAGTCGACGGTGGTCTCCAGACCGCGTCCGGCGAGGAACTCGCGAGCCTGAGGCCAGCGCTCTTCCGGGCGGTCGCCCAGAGTCAACAGCGCTTCGGTGCAATCCGCTTCGTCGCCCGCCTTCGCCACGGCCAGCACATCCTCGGGCTCGAGGTAGACCCCGCCCGCGCCGGGTGGCTTGGCGAAGGTGCAGTATGTGCAGCGGTCGACGCAGAGCGTGGTCAGCGGGATGAACACCTTCCGGCTGTAGGTGATGGTCCGTCCCTTGCCCTCGTCACGAAGCTGAGATGCGTGCTCGAGGAGAGGTCCTGGAGCCCGCGAGCCATCGAGATACTCGAGCGCCAGACTTGGGTCGGGGTCAGGGTGGGTCCGAATTTCGCTACGAGATACCAGAGGAGCCTGCTTCTGTCACACCACCGTCAACAGGGATTATCGCCCCCGTCATCCAGGAACTTGCATCGGACCCGAGAAACACGATCATCCTGGCAACATCTTCGGGCTCACCGACGCGGCCCAGCGGGTGGCTTCGGGCGGCGGCTTCCTCGTCCTGGAGCAACATTCCCGCGAGTCGGGTTCGGACGATGGCCGGGGCAACGGCGTTCACCCGGATATCCGGTGCAAGCTCGAAAGCCAGCTGACGGGTGAGGTGGACGACGCCTGCCTTGGAGATGTTGTACGCACCCGTGATCGGTCCCGGCCTCAGGCCGGCAACAGAGGCCACATTCACGATGGCGCCACCCGATTTGCCCATGCCCGCCGCGTAGGCGGCCCGGGCCCACAACAACGGGCCGAGCAGGTTGACATCCCAGGTCTTTTGCACCGCCCCGAGGTCGACGTCCATCAGCGACCCGGCTGACGGGTTGGTGCCGGCATTGTTGACGAGGACGTCGACAGACCCGAATCGGGATACGGTCTCCTTCATCGCCATTGCTGCGTCTTCCTCGGAGTCGGCCCGCGCCGCAAGCGCGAGCACCCGGTCGGCGTCGACACCGGCCTCGATCATCTCGTTGCGAGCCGCTTCGATGTTGTCGGGCTTCCGGGAGGTGATCGTGACGCCCGCTGCACCGCTCCTGGCGAACTCGAGCGCAGAGGCCAGCCCGATACCACGGCTGGCACCGGTGACAACGATGACCTTGCCTTCAACTGAAACGTCCATTGGCTCCTACTGCTTGGAGCCTCAGATACTAAAGGCGGTCGCCGGAATGTTGGTCATCGGCACCAACCGATCCCTCGCACCCGCGGTGCGCCACATCAACTCGTCGGGGAGTCCCGGCACTCACCTAGTGGCCGCCCCGTTTGACCCCGCCGTACTTCATCCTGGTGTCTGACATCGCGGCGGCCCGCTGCTCGTCGTCGTTTACGCCGGCATCGACGATCTCGCCTACGAACAGGGTGTGGGTTCCGAAGTCGGTGGAGTGACGTACTTCGCAGTCCATCCACGCAATCGCCTCGGAGAACACGGGAGCTCCGGTAGTGGCGGTGAACACCTCCCGGCCGTTGAGAGTGTCTCCGTCACGTTCGGCGGGCTTGGAAAACTTCACAAAAGGCCGGGTGTCCTCAGAGGACCAGAGATTGACCGTGAACGAGCCACCCTCGGTGATCAGCCGGTGGGTGACGGCCTTGTTGTCGACTCCGATCCCAATCAGGACCGGTTCCATGGAGAGCTGGGTGATCCACGACGTCGTCATCCCGTTCCACTCCTCACCCGATGCCGACCCGACCAGCGCGAGCGCGTTGGGAATCTTCCAGGTGACCTTGTTGACCAATTCGCTATCCATGCAATTCAACCTCTCACAGCCGTATTCGAAACCCTAATGTTCGTGTGTGCGAATCTTGATCGCTACCACCGGTGTCCTACCGGCAGGTCCCGTCTCCGAACTCTGCGCGCGGCTCAGTGACGAGCCTGCAGAGGTCACGGTGATGACTGTGATCAGGATCCCGCGGACCTTTCTCGACTCCCTCGACGACGATGTCCGCAGATCATTCCTCGACGACTCCACATCGGACGCGTCGCCTGAGGAAAAAGCAGCTGTCTACCTCGAGGAGCGGGGGCAGAAAGTGGTGGCGCCGATCGTTGCCGCGCTGCAGGCGGAGGGTATCCAGGCAAGTGCACGGTTTGTCGATGGCGACGACCCGGCGGCAGCCATCATAGCAACTGCCGAAGACGTCGGGGCCGAACTGGTGATGATGGGAGCTACCCGCCGCCTGTTCACCGAGGAGGCATGGAAGAGTGTTTCGGTACGGGTCATCGACAACTCCCATCTTCCGGTCCTCCTCGTCCCCGGAACCAGGATCGAAGACACCCACGAGATGCCGATCCTGGAGCTATAGAGATTTTCTGTCACTGCCCGTTTGTATGTTGTGTGACATGGAACTCAATCGACTCAACGGATGCCAGGGGCACAAGCCCATAGCGGTGGCCGACCTACTCGTGACAGCTTGCGAGAGCTGCCAGCGCGTGGAATGGAGCGACAAAAGCGGAGAAATGGACCCTTCAGAGGGGATGGCCGCACTATTCGGAACATACGAACTGGTGGGAACCCTCGATGCAGTGGGCTCGCCTGCCCCGGAGGTCCTGGTCTACAGCGCTCCATCGGTACGCAAGATGCGTAATCTCGCAGCGTTCCCCAAGAACTCATGGGTAAAGGCCGCGCCCGACCTCTGGCTAACCCACGACGGGGAAAACCTGCTCCTCGCCACCAACCACAAACTCCTGTTCGAAAACCTAACGAGGGGCGCATAACGCTCCACCCACTTCCGGATGGAAGACTCCTGCCGCGCTGCTGTCCTTCCGCTTGCGCAGGGGTTGGTCCCTCCGCCCGACGGAGGAGGGAGGAGGGAGATCCCCTAG
>JBBDHT010000047.1:0-23004 GCA_040880765.1 Acidimicrobiia bacterium
CCGAGGAGTGGCGAAACCTCGGCCTTGCGATTGGCGCGCCTGGCCGCCAATCTGGGCAACGGCATTATCCAACAGACTCCTGGGAGAGACCATGATCGACGACTTGCTGGTGGAGGCTGAAGTGAAGATGGAAGGTGCCATTGAGCACGTCTCGTCCGAATTCTCCACCGTCCGCACCGGTCGGGCGAACCCACAACTGCTGCAAAGGATCCAGGTCCAGTACTACGGCAGCCCGACACCACTCCAACAGCTCGCATCGATCGGGGTGCCCGAGCCCAGACTTCTGGTGGTCAACCCCTTCGATCAGAGCTCCATCGGAGAGATCGAACGTGCCATCCAGCAGGCCGACCTTGGTCTCAACCCGACCAACGACGGGTCGGTGGTGAGGATCGCTTTCCCTCCATTGACCGAAGAGCGACGCAAGGAATTGATCCGCGTCGTGAAGCAGATGGCCGAGGAAGGCCGGGTCGCGGTTCGCAATGTTCGCCGCCACGCCAAGAGCGAGATGGAAAATCTCCATGGCGAAATATCCGATGATGACATCCGGAGAGGCGAAGATGAGTTACAGAAACTGACCGACAGGTACATCGATCGCATCGACGAACTGGTCGCGAACAAAGAAGAAGAGCTGATCGAGGTTTAAGTCTTGGACGACAACGGCCCAAACGAAGGTGACGAGAAGCGTTTCGGACGCCCCTGGGAGGAAGACCCCACGGACGAAGATGTCGAACCCGAGAAGCAAGCCGACGTAGTCCGGCTACCCGGGATCGAGGTCGACGACGGGGAAGATGACTCCCTGATCCTCTCGCCAGAGGATGAGTCGGACGAATCCGACGAGTTTGATTCCTTCGAATACGTCGCCCCCTCGACCCAGGAGTACGAAGGTCTTGCCGAAGACGTCGCACGGGCGGCTTCGGAGGAGTGGGAGCAGCAGGCGGTCTCCGCATCGGTCGCGGGCGTCGACTCGGGAATGGTCGGATTCGACGATGTTGCCGGCACAACGGCCCGGGTCACCATGGAAGACCACGAGGTGACATCCCAGGCTGCTGCCTCGGATTTCACTTTGAGGGTGGCATCGGCTTTGGTCATCTTCGGGCTTTTTCTCGGCAGCCTCGTCCTCGGTGGCTGGTGGTTTGCCTCTTTTGTCATCCTGGTGATGGTCGTGTCATTGGGCGAGTTCTACGCCACCTTGCGCACTGTCGGCTACCGGCCGTTGGCTTTGTTCGGGCTGATCGGTGTGGTTCTCATGGGAGTGGGTGCCACCCGCTCAGGACCGATGGCGATCGGGGGTTGGGCCGCGATGGTCGCGGTCATGACGATTCTCTTCTTCTCTCTCGCTCCGCGGCGCCAGTCCCTGGAAAATGTCGCGGTCACTGTCATGGGCATGGCCTGGGTGGGCCTGCTCTCGTTTGCCCTGCTTATCGCACGGGGGCCCCAGCCGATCGCCTACATCGTGTTCGTCGTGCTCCTCATCGCTTTCAACGATGTGGGGGGATACTTCGTGGGCCGCTCCTTCGGTCGGCGCAAACTTGCAACACACGTATCGCCGAACAAGACCGTCGAAGGTTTCTTCGGCGGTTTGATCTCGTCGATGGTGGTGGCCTCCATTCTCACCACCTTCCCTGCGTGGGAGACGATCGGGATCGCCCGCGGCCTCATCATTGCCGCCGTGGTCGGTTTCTTCGCTCCGGTCGGTGACCTCATCGAGTCGTCGATCAAACGGTCGATCGGCGTCAAGGACATGGGTTCGGTGCTCCCCGGTCACGGTGGCATGCTCGACCGGATCGATAGTTTTCTCATCGCAGTGCCTGCCGTCTACTTCGTGCTCCGGGGGTTCGGGCTTCTGTGACCCGGCCGGTAGTCGTCCTCGGCTCCACCGGATCAATCGGGACTCAGACGCTGGAGGTGGCTGACAACCTCGCCCTGGAGGTGAGGGCGATCGCTGCACGCACACCCGGAGACCAATTGGCTGCCCAGGCGGCCCGTTACCCCGAAGCAGTCGTGGTCGCCACCGGCGGAGCCACGGCCGAGCGGGAGGCTTTCCGGGGGGCCGTCGGACGGGAGGTGAACTTCGGCATGGATGCCCTCGTTGACCTGGCTTCGATGTCGGGTGTGACGGTGATCAACGGGATCGTCGGATCGGCCGGTCTCCGCGCCACGATTGCCGCACTTCGGGCGGGTAACAGGGTGGGCCTGGCCAACAAGGAGAGCCTTGTCGCCGGGGGCCCCGTTGTCACAAAGGCCCTCGAAGCCGGCGCCGGGGAGTTGATCCCTGTCGACAGCGAGCACTCGGCTCTCTACCAGTGTTTGATCGGGGAAAGTCGCAATGCTGTTGCCAGGCTCATGTTGACTGCCTCGGGAGGCCCGTTTCGGGGCCGGGATCGGGATTTTCTGGAGTCGGTGACCCCCGAACAAGCTCTCGACCATCCGACCTGGGACATGGGACGTCGAATCACCATCGACTCCGCGACGCTTTTCAACAAAGGGCTCGAGGTGATTGAAGCTCACTACCTCTTCGACGTCGACTACGACCGAATCGAGGTGGTCATCCATCCGCAGTCGGTAGTTCACTCCATGGTGGAATTCATCGACGGATCGTGGAAGGCACACCTCGGCCATGCCGATATGCGGATACCGATTCAGTACGCTCTCACCGCACCGGAGCGGTCCACTGGCCTGGCCGGGGCATTCTCCTTTTCCGGGCTCACTCTTGACTTCGAAGATCCCGACCGTGAGGCGTTCCCCGCACTCGACATCTCCTTCCGGGCCGGTCGCGAGGCCGGATCTTCACCAGCGGTTCTCAATGCCGCAGACGAGGTGGCGGTGGAAGCGTTCCTCCAGGGGCGACTGGGGTTCACCGGGATAACCCGTGTGGTTGAACAGACCCTCGACAGCGTCGAATGGCAGGACGTGGACGATTTCGACAGCGTGGTGGAGGTCGATCGCGCCGCGCGTGCCGTGGCGGCATCACTGATCGCAGGCGCCTGCTGAGGGTGCTTGCACCCTGATTTAGCGGTCGCATCGCAGTACCGTATCTACGATGTTCGGTGGAATCGCCGCCGCAGTGGCAATAGTTCTCTTTGTGACCGCCCACGAGGCTGGTCACTTCCTCGCGGCCAAGGCCGTGGGTATGAAAGCGACCCAGTTCTTCTTCGGTTTCGGTCCGAAAATCTGGTCGACCCAGCGCGGCGAGACCGAGTACGGATTCAAGTGGCTGCCTCTCGGCGGGTATGTGCGCATCGTCGGTATGAACCCTCTCGAAGAGGTCGCTCCAGAAGATCTCGGGCGGACTTACCGGGAGAAGAAGTTCTGGGAGAAGAGCTTTGTTGTGTTGGCCGGGGTGGGCACCAATTTCATGATTGCATTGATTCTCTTTTTCGGAATCGCTGTCACCCAGGGTGTGGCGGAACTGACGACCGAGGTCAATACGGTGGTCCCGGCCGTGGAAATCGACGGAGTCGAACAGCCCTCACCGGCCGCCCTTGCCGGCCTCGAGCCGGGAGACGTGATCCGTGGCGTCGGCGGTTCGACGGTGTCCGACTGGGACGATGTGGTTGCCGCCCTGCGCTCCGAAGGGGGCGGGCCGACGACGCTCGAAGTCGAGCGTAATGGCGAGATACTCACCCTGAGCACCGACTTGATCGAACAGCCCGCCAGCGACGGGACGGGAACCACCGGCTTCCTCGGGGTTACCTCGGTGGTCGAGGTCGAAGATGTCGGTCCGGTTCAGGGAATCGGTTTGGCCGCTCAGAATGTGTGGCGGGGCATCGAGGGAACCTTCCTCTCGATCGGGGAGATGGTCAAGCCCTCCAACATCGTCCAGTATTTCGGCGTCTTTGTCGGCGACACCGATGTCGACCAGAACATTCGTCCGGTGAGCCCCATCGGGATCGTGAACATCACCAACCAGATGGACTCGGTAGCCGCTTTCGTGGGGATTCTCGCCCTGGTCAATGTCATCCTCGCCACACTCAACTTACTGCCGTTGTTCCCCCTCGACGGGGGACACTTCGCCGTTGCCCTCTATGAGCGGGTGACACACCGCGAGGCAAATTTCGAGAAACTCATGCCTGTTGCGGCAGCAGTTGTCGTCCTCTTCGTGTTCCTCGGTGTGGTGGCGATCATCCTCGACGTCGTCAACCCGATCTCGCTTTAGTGCTCGGGCTACCGTCTAGGACATGATCGAACGCAAAGAGACCCGCCTCCTCCATGTCGGGAAGGTGCCTGTGGGTGCGGGCTCCCCGGTGACCGTTCAGTCGATGACGACCACCAAAACCGCCGATGTCGACGGCACTCTCGCCCAGGTCTACGCCCTGGCCGGCGCTGGCGCCGACATCGTCAGGATCACCTGTAATGAAGTGGAGGCAGCCCAGGGTCTTGCCGAGATCGTTCCCCGCAGCCCGGTCCCGATCATCGCCGATATCCACTACCAGTACCGGTTGGCCCTCGCCGCGCTCGAAGCCGGAGTGCAGGGGCTTCGGCTCAACCCGGGCAACATCCGCAAAGAGGACCAGATAAAGACTGTGGCCCGGGAAGCCAAGGACCGGGGGGTGCCGATCAGGGTCGGGGTCAACGCCGGATCGTTGGACAAAGATCTTCTCGCCAAGTACGGATCGGCAGTTCCCGAAGCCCTGGTCGAGTCGGCACAGATCGAGATCAGGTATCTCGAAGAGGTCGACTTCACCGACATCAAGATCTCGGTGAAGCACTCCCATGTACCGTCGATGATCGCCTCGTACCGTCTCCTCTCCGAGACGGTCGATTACCCGCTGCACCTCGGTGTGACCGAAGCCGGTCCGCCCCCGGCCGGGCTCATCAAGTCCGTGGCCGGGATCGGGACGCTTCTCAACGAAGGAATCGGTGACACCATCAGGTTCTCGTTGACCGCCGACCCCGTCGAAGAAGCAAAAGCCGGGCGACAACTCCTCGAGATTCTGGGTCTGCGCGAGAGGAAAGGACTCGACCTGATCGCCTGTCCTTCCTGCGGCCGGGCCGAGGTCGACGTCATCGACGTGGCCACGAGGGCGCAGGCTGCTCTCGAAGCGGCGAACCTCCCGATTCAGGTGGCTGTCATGGGTTGTGTTGTCAACGGGCCGGGGGAGGCGCGGGAGGCAGACATTGGGATAGCCGCCGGAAAGGGTAAAGGCCACCTGTTCATCAAGGGTCAGGTGGTGCGAGTGGTGCCGGAGGCAGAGATGGTGGAAGCTTTACTCGATGAAGCCAAGAAACTGGTCGAGGAGGGTGTCGAGAGCCGTCTCGCCCATGCCGACGCCAACGCCGAGAAGATCGCTCGGGCCACGAGACAGCAATTGGTCGAGATCCAGGGTGACGCCAACCGGGTCAGAGACAAGCGCGAGCGGGTCGCCGACGTGGCAAACTCGGACTAATCATCCGGTCATTCTCCTGAGCGGCGGTTACCGTTCGCCTCGTTCGTTTTCTCTACCGGATTGAATATGCGCTGGTCTCAAACCTTTATACCCACACTCAGAGATGATCCCGCCGACGCCGAGGCTGTCAGCCACCGGTTGCTCGTACGTGGAGGTTTCATCCGCCAGCTCGCTGCCGGGTCATACACGATGCTTACCCTCGGCCAGCGGACCAGGCTGAAGATCTCGAGGATCATCCGCGAGGAGATGGACGCCATCGGGGGCCAGGAGATGATGCTCCCCACCTTGCACCCGGCTGAGATCTGGAAACAGTCCGGCCGTTTCGACTTGATGGGGGACAACCTCTTCCGGCTCAAAGACCGCAAAGGCGTCGATCACGTCCTGGGGATGACCGAAGAGGAGATCTTCGGGATTCTCGCCGCAGAGCTTTTCTCCTACCGCCAGCTACCTCAGATCTGGTATCAGATGCACACCAAGTTTCGCGACGAGCCGAGACCCAAATCCGGTCTGCTCCGGGTGCGCGAGTTCACGATGAAGGACTCTTACACCCTCGACATCGACTTGCCGGGCCTCGACACCGGTTTTGACAAGCACCACCAGGCGTACAAGCGCATCTTCGCCCGGATGGGCCTCGATGCAGTCGACGTCGAGGCATCTTCAGGCGCTATGGGAGGAACGGAGTCGATCGAGTTCGTCGTCCGATCAGACGCCGGCGAAGACTGGATCGTTACCTGTGAGAACTGCGATTACAGGGCGAACCGCGAGAAGGCAACACCGGCTCTGTCTTTTGTGGATGATGGAGAAGCCAGGGAGCTCGAGAGATTCCCGACCCCTGGGCTGAGAACCATCAAGGCCCTTGCCGAGGCGCATCCCGACCTCGCCGCGCCTGCTCGCCAGATCAAGAGCCTGGTGTATTTTCTCGAAGAGGAGGCGGTTCTCGTGCTGTTGCGCGGCGACCACGACCTCGAATCGCAGAAGCTCCTGGACGCGTGCGCGGTCGGCGAAGACATACGGCCGGCCCAACCTGATGAGATCAGAGATTTGCTCGGTGCCGACCCGGGTAGCCTCGGTGGCGTCGGAGTGGCCAACCTGAGAATCATCGCCGACGAAGCGCTGCGCGGTCGCCACAATATGACAACCGGGGCAAACGAAGACGACTGGCATTACTCCGGAGTGAGCCTCGAACGCGATATTACGGTATCGGACTGGGCCGATTTGCGGACGGTCATGTCGGGAGCGTCGTGTATCAACTGTGGTGGCTCCCTCGAGTTGTGGAAGGGAATCGAGGTGGGGCACATCTTCAAGCTGGGCACCCAGTACTCCGAGGCGTTCGGGGCGTATGTCCAGGACGAAGCGGGGGAGAGCCATCCGGTGATCATGGGCTCTTACGGTATCGGAGTCGAGCGGGCCATGGCAGCAGTCGTCGAGAGCTCGCACGATGAGAAAGGGATCATTTGGCCGGTTCCGGTCGCGCCATTCGAAGTGGTCATAACCATCCTTCGCGCCGACGACCCGGAGACGATGAAGGCCGCAGAAACGATATACACCGCGCTCCAATCGAGCGGTGTGGATGTGATCCTGGACGACCGCGTCGACCGTCCCGGCGTGAAATTCGCTGATTCAGAGCTCGTCGGCATCCCGTTCCGAGTCACTGTCGGCCCCCGTGGAGTAGAGAACGGTACGGTCGAATTGACCCGGCGAGCCGAGCTCGAAACCGTTGATGTCAGCCTCGAATCGGTCGTCGGCGAGGTTGCTGAAGCTGTGAGAGCCGGCCGATCCATGTCCAGCGGCAGCTGAGGCCCCGGCTCTCCTGTTGGGTGAGCCTGGCCAATCCCCTATAATCTGACACTACAACAGGACGCTTTTCGGTCAGGTGGGCGCCTCATGCACCCACCTGTTTGCTGTGTAGACCGGGACTGTTGGATTGAGGAATTCGGAGTGATAGTGACAACGACGGCAGAAATCTGGGAGCTCATCGAGCCCTACCTTGCGGCCGAGCATCTCGTCCTTGACGACATTGAGCTCACCGGAATCGGTAAGGGTCGGGTTCTGCGCGTCGCTGTGGACGGCGATGACGTTGATGCCGACCGTCTCGCCGAGCTGTCCCGCGGGATCTCCCGCTTGCTTGACAACGAGGTTTCGCTGGAGGGTTCCTACCAACTCGAGGTGACCACCCCGGGCCTCGAGCGCAAGCTTCGCCGCCCCGAGCACTACCAGAAGTCGGTAGGTCGGGAAGTTGTCGCCAAGGTCGCTCTCGAGGGTGCCAACCAGACGGTGCGCGGCGTGATCGCCGCTGCCGGACCATCCACATTCACGGTCGAAGGGGACAACGGTCGTGAAGAGTTCAGCTACGACACCGTGGTCAAGGCGAAGACGGTTTTTCGGTGGGAGAAGTCTCCCAAGCCAGGTCACTAAGGAGAATTATGCAGCTCGACACGATGATGGAAGCCATTGAGGTCCTCGCCCGCGAGCGGGGTGTGGCAGTTGATGCAATTCTCGACGCATTCGCTAACGCCCTGGTAGCAGCGTACAAGCGGAGCCCTGGTGCAGCCGAAGAGGCCAGAGTGACGATCGACCCCGACTCCGGGGAGGTCACTGTCTACGCCCAGGTGCTCGACGAGGAGGGTAACGTCGTCGACGAGTGGGAGGACACCCCTGAGGGAGAGGCCTTCGGCCGAATTGCCGCTCAGTCCTTCAAGCAGGTGATGCAGCACAAACTACGCGAAGCCAAGCGCGAGCTGGTCTTCGACATGTATGAAGGGCGTGAGGGTGACCTCATCACCGGCCTGGTGCAGCAGGTCGACTATCGCTCCGTGATCCTCGATCTCGGTGATGCCGAGGCGATTCTGCCGGGATCGGAGCGGATCCCCTTCGAGCGCTTGGAAAGGGGCAACCGGGTCAAAGCCCTCATCATCGAGGTCCGCAACGAGGGCAAAGGCGCCCAGATCGTTGTCTCCCGGAGCCACCCCGACCTGGTCAGACGTCTCTTGGAGCTGGAGGTGCCTGAGTTGAACGATGGCACGGTCGAAATCGTGAACATTGCCCGTGAACCAGGTCACCGCACCAAGATCGCGGTTATCTCCCACGACCCCAACGTCGACCCCAAGGGTGCGTGTGTGGGGGCCCGCGGTGCAAGGGTCCGCCAGGTCGTCAACGAGCTGCGCGGGGAGAAGGTCGACGTGGTGCAGTGGCGGGACGACATCGGGCAGTTCATCGCCGAGGCTCTCGGACCTGCCAAAGTCCAGGAGGTCCGTATCGATGAGGAGACCAAGACCGCAGATGTGATCGTTTCGGAGCACCAGCTGTCCCTCGCCATCGGTAAGGAAGGCCAGAACGCCCGTCTCGCCGCACGCCTCTCCGGCTATAAGGTCGACATTCACCCGGACAAGACCACGGAAGTCGTCGAACCCGAGGCTGCGCCGGATGCTGAGGTTGCGCCTGAGGCAGATGTTGAAGCGGCAGCCGGGGTCGAGACAGCACCTGAGGCCGATGCTGCACCGGATGCCGAGGACTTAGGGGAGCCCGAGACGGTTGCCGAGCCGGAGCCCGAGGACGATGAAGCCGGAGAAGAAACTGTCAGCGATGACACCGACGATGAGAGTGAATGAGAGAGTTTGATCTGTGAGGGTTTATGAACTTGCCCGCGAACTGGGCCTGGAATCCAAGGAAGTCCTGGAACAGGCGCTGGAGTTGGGCCTGGATGTCAAGACAGCGTCGTCCGGAGTGGATGACGAAGGAGCCGAACTCGTCCGGATGGCGTTTGCGCCCGACGAAGCTCCCGCTACGCCAAAGGAAGACGTAACAGCAGAGGTAGCCGGAGCGGAACAGGAAGAAGCTCCCGTCCCACAAGCTGAGACAGCCCCGGAGGCGGAGGTCGAGAAAGCTCCCGAGCCGGAAGAACCCGAAAGTTCTGAAGCCGGGCCAGCCGCCGACGCAGATGTCGATATCACCTCGATCACCGTCGGCGCCTCGGTCGCCGACTTTGCGGAGGCCATATCTCAGCCGGTGCCCGAAGTGGTCAAAGCCCTGCTCGGCAAAGGGATTGCCGCCGGGGCCAGCCAGGAGATGCCAGCCCACCTCGTCGAGGAAATCGGTGAGGAATTCGGCTATATCGTCGAGATCGAGGAGGAGGCGCCGCCTCCTGCAGTCGCCGTGCAGCCGGTATTCGACGATGCCGAAGAAGACCTGGTCAGCAGACCCCCGGTGGTGACCGTGATGGGCCATGTCGATCACGGAAAGACCACACTTCTCGACAGGATCCGGAGTGCCAGCGTCGTCGACGAAGAGGCTGGCGGAATCACCCAGCACATCGGTGCCTATCAGGTGGAGGTGAACGGCCACCCGATCACATTCATCGACACCCCCGGCCATGAGGCATTTACCGCCCTCCGGGCACGCGGGGCGAATATCACCGATATCGTGATCCTGGTGGTTGCCGCGAATGACGGAGTCATGCCCCAGACCGTCGAAGCCATCTCCCACTCCCTTGCTGCTGGAGTGAAGCTGATCGTGGCGGTGAACAAGACTGATCTTCCCGGCGCCGACCCGCTGAAAGTCCGCACAGAGCTGACCGAGCACGGTGTCATTGTCGAAGAGCTCGGTGGCGACGTTCCCTCGGTCGAGGTCTCCGCGCTCAAAGGTGAAGGTGTGTCCGACCTCCTCGAAGTGATCGACCTCATCGCCCAGCTGGAAGATTTCAAGGGTAACCCGAAGGCGAACGCTTCCGGTGTCGTGGTCGAAGCCGGGTTGGAGATCGGTCGCGGGCCGGTTGCAACAGTGATCGTCCAGCGCGGCACCCTGAAAAAGGGAGACGCATTCGTCGCCGGGGCTATCTCGGGTCGTGCCCGTGCCATCACCGATGAGCATGGCAACCAGCTGAAGACCGCCGGCCCGGCCACACCGGTCCAGATCATGGGATGGGACGACGTGCCCGAGGCAGGAGACTTCCTCGAAGTAGTGCCCAACGACCGGGAGGCACGCAAGATCGCAGCGGTTCGCCTCGAAGAGTTGAAGGCCGAAGAGCAGGCCATGCCTTCCGCTCGCGATCGCCTTCAGGGGCTGCTCGAGCAGCTCGGAACAGAAGACGCCCAACTGAACGTAATCGTGAAAGCCGATGCCCAGGGCTCGTTGGAAGCACTGCGTGAGTCGATCGGGAAGATCGAGCGAGAGGGTGGTGCGATCACCATCGTCCACGGTGCCGTCGGAGGTATCAACGAGAACGATGTGTCATTGGCCGACGTAACCGGAGCCGTCATCGTTGGTTTCAATGTCCGTCCCGAGCCCAAGTCGCGCAAGGCCGCCGAGCAGGCCGGAATCGAAGTTCGCACTTACAGCATCATCTACGAACTTCTCGATGACATCGAGGCCCTGCTGGTCGGACAGCTTGCGCCCGACGAGCAAGAACAAGTGCTGGGGACAGCCGAGGTTCGGGCCACCTTCAAGGTGCCCCGCGGCGGCACGATCGCTGGTTGCTACGTACTGGAAGGACAGGTACAGCGAGGAGCGAAGGCGAGATTGCTCCGCGACGGTGTCGTCATCCACGACGGTGTGGTCGGGTCTCTCCGCAGGTTCAAAGACGATGTCCGCGAGGTTGCGGCCGGGTTCGAGTGCGGTATGGGTTTCGAGAACTACAACGACATCAAGGAAGGCGACCTCATCGAGGTCTATCTCATCCGCGAGATTGCCCGTACGTAGCACGCACGCAGACCTTCACCAAGGGGTGATCGATGACAACTCCACGGATGCTGAAGGTCAACTCGATACTTCGCGAGGTCATTGCCGATGAGCTGGAGAAAATGAGCGACTCCCGGCTCGAGTTCGTGTCGGTCACCGGCGTCGACACGGCACCGAACCTGCGGAAAGCCGTCGTCTACGTCGACGCCCTCACCGACGATCCTGATGAGGTGATTGAGGCTCTCCGGGCGGCCCGTCCTCGCCTGCAGCGGGAGATCGGGCGCCAGGTCCGCATCAAGTACACACCGGTGCTCGATTTCGACCTCGACAGCGGGGTTATGGCGGGACAGCGCATCGAGCAGATCCTCCGCGATCTCAAGTCGGAAGAAGAGGAGTAGAGGTGCCGTCTCGCAGGGAACTGATCGAGCAGGCCGCTTCAGTCCTCGCCGAAGCCGACCGGATTGCGCTTGCGTGCCATGTCGGACCTGATGGAGACGCTTTGGGTTCGATGATGGCCCTGGGCCTGGCCGCCCGGGATGCCGGCAAGGAAGTTGTCACCTCTTTCGGCTCGCCGTTCATTGTCCCTGACAACCTGGCTTTCCTCCCCACTGTCGGCCTGGTCCCTCCCGACGAGTTCCCCGAGTCGCCACCTGTGATGGTGGTGCTCGACGCCGGGGCGGCCGATCGCCTTGCCGAGCTTGGCCACCACGCCGGTGATGCGGGCACACTGATCGTGCTCGACCACCACGTGACCAACGAAGGATTCGGAGACATCTCCGTTGTCGATGGTGAGGTGGCTGCCACGGGAGAGATCGTCGCCGAGTTGCTGGAAGTCCTCCGCTGGCCGATTACTCCCGAGATTGCCACCTGTTTGCACACGGCTGTCGTCACTGATACCGGGCGATTCCAGTATCCGGCCACCAAGCCGTCGACACTCAAGCTAGCTGCCGGTCTGGTGGCAGCAGGAGCCGATACCGACTACATCGGCCAGCAGGTCTACGAGCAGGCACCCTTTGGCTACCTGCGCGCTGCCGGCGCCGCATTGACACGAGCCGTCCTCGACGAGGAAGCCGGGGTCGTCTCGACGATCCTCACTCATGTGGATCTCGATGAGGCGGGTATCGACTGGGGTGACATCGACAACCTCATCAACACGATTCGACTTCCGGTCGAAGCCGACGTAGCAGCCCTGGCCAAAGTCCACGCGGACGGACGGGTGAAGTTGAGCCTTCGATCGCGGGGTGGAACTGATGTAGGCGCGATTGCCGCAGCACTTGGAGGAGGGGGGCATCGTCTCGCCTCCGGTGTGACCCTCGAGGGATCCGCCGAAGACGCGATCCAGCAGGTCATCGAGATGGTGAAGGCCGCCAAGTGACCGTCGGTTTCCTGGTGGTCGACAAACCGGGGGGCATCACGTCTAACGCTGTGGTGAGTCGGGTGAAGAGAGCCACTGGAATCAAGAAGGTCGGTCATGCCGGCACCCTTGATCCGCTGGCGACGGGGGCGGTTGTGGTCGCGATCGGGAAGGTGACGCGGCTCATCAGATTCATCCAGGAACAGCCCAAGGAGTACTTCGCCACTGCAGAGTTCGGTGTGGCCACCGACACCCTCGATGCCGACGGCGCGATCCTGAGCCGGGAGGCGATGGAAGTGACGCTCGAAGAATTGGAGGCTGTCCGTCCCCGATTCCTCGGTACGATCCTCCAAGTGCCACCGATGGTGTCAGCGCTCAAACACAAGGGCAGGCGTCTCTACGAGTTGGCCCGGGAGGGTGTCGTCATCGAACGAGAAGCGCGAGAGGTGAGGATCGACGAATTGGAGTTCGAGTCCGTGGGCCCCGGACCGTATCCCGAGGTGGTCTTCCGCGTGGTCTGCGGCAAGGGCACATACGTGCGGAGCCTCGCCGATGATATCGCCGCCACCCTGGGCGGAGCGGCTCACCTGACTGCCTTGCGAAGAACCAGGATCGGGTCTCTCGATGTGGCTACACACGGAATCCCGGCCGATGATCTCGACGACTGGGAGGCAAAGCTGATCAGCCCCGAGGACGCTCTTTGTGACCTGGCATCAATCGAAGTGGACGCCGAGACGGCCCGGGCGGTACGCCATGGAGTCCGCTTTGTCGGCGGTGAGATGGTCTCGTTGCCAGAAGGTGAACCGGTCCGGGTGATGGATGACACCGGCGACCTGTTGGCGGTTTACAGCCGGGCCGGGGACACCTGTCGTGCCGAAGTGGTGCTGGCCGAATGAAGGTACCGCAGTGAAGGTCCTGGACGGGAGTTATCAGTCGTGGGATCGCATCGACGCACCCACCACGCTGACACTCGGGGTGTTCGACGGTGTCCATCTCGGCCACCGCGAGTTGTTGGTTCGCGCCTTCAAACATGACGGCATTCCGGCAGTTGTCACTTTCGACCCCCACCCGGTGGAGGTCCTCGCCCCAGGCACCTCGCCGAGACTCATCACCACGATCGACGAGCGACTCGAACTCTTGGAAGAGACGGGCGTCGAACTGGTAGCCGTCCTCAACCTGGCCGAGGTGCGCCATTTCAGCCCACAGCAGTTCCTCGACGAGATCCTCGTCGGCAGGCTGAACGTCGCTGCAATGACCATCGGCGAGGACTTTCAATTCGGCAAGGACCGCGCTGGCGACGCGAGTTTCCTCGCCGATGCCGGTGGAAGAGCCGGGTTCGATGTCGATGCGGTCGGGATCATCTCCGAGGGCGGACAACTGGTGTCGAGCTCCCGGATCCGGAGCCTCATCGAGGTCGGCTCGGTGGCGGATGCGGCAACCCTTCTCGGGTCGCGGTACCGGGTGACGGGGCCGGTGGTCGATGGGGACAAGAGGGGCCGGGATATCGGCTACCCGACGGCGAACATCCGACCGCCGGATCGTAAAGTGACACCGGGAGACGGTGTGTACGCCACAGTGACCCGGGTCGGCCAGGACGAATACATGTCTGCGACAAACGTCGGGACCCGCCCGACGTTTGGTGGGGGTGAAAGACTCATCGAAGCCCATATACTCAACTTCGAAGGCGACATCTACGGTGAGGACGTCACAATCGAATTCGTGGAGAGGCTTCGCCCCGAGTTGGAGTTCAAATCCGTCGCCGAGTTGTTGGAGCACATGGAGGACGATGTCAAACGATCCCGAGAGATCCTCACCCCGGTTATGGGTTGAATCGATGGATCTGTTAGTGTTTGGAACAGTCCCCTCTGACCAATTCAGGTTTAACGCGTAATGAAGACACCAACAGAGATTGTTGCCGAGTTCGGCACACACGAGAGCGACACCGGCTCACCTGAGGTTCAGGTAGCCATCCTCTCAGAGCGAATCAATCACCTCACCGAGCACCTTCGGGAGCATGGCCACGACCATCACAGTCGTCGCGGGCTGCTGATGATGGTCGGTAAGAGGCGCAGGCTTCTCGACTACCTCCGCAGGCAGGACGTCGAGCGGTACCGAGCGTTGATCGCCAAGCTCGGACTCCGCAGATAAGAACAAAGTTTCGTGGGGAGCGTTTTGACGCTCCTCATGTATATGCGGGTCAATCGACCCGCCCAGCTTCGACCATCACAGGTCGAGATCACAAGAGAAAATGAGCCGGACCCGGTTGTCAGTGGCGATGTCTCGTCAGACCAGGCGATGAGACATGACTACTGCCAACAGGTCCCCGGCTCCTTACAAACAAAGGAGCACTAAGTGCCCGAAATTACAGTGCATGGCACCGTAGGCGGCAAAGAAGTCTCGTTCAGCACAGGCAAAATGGCCCTGCTGGCGGACGGAGCCGTCGTCGCCACACTCGGCGGTACCAAGATATTGGTCACCGCCACAGCAAGCAGAAAGATACGCGAAGGCGTTGACTTCTTCCCCCTGACCGTCGACTTCGAAGAGAGGATGTATTCCATCGGGAAGATCCCCGGATCGTTCTTCCGTCGTGAGGGTCGGCCCAGCGAGCAAGGTATTCTCACCTGTCGCCTCATCGACCGTCCCCTCCGTCCCTCCTTCAAGGAAGGCTTTCGCTGCGAGACACACATCGTCGGCACCAGCCTCTCGGTCGATGGGCAGAATGCGTTCGACGTAATCGCCCTCAACGGAGCTTCGGCTGCGCTGAGCGTCAGCCCGATCCCCTTCGAGGGACCGCTCGGTGGAGTCCGCCTCGGCCTCAAGAAGGGCGAGTGGATCGCTTTCCCGACAACCGATGAGCTCGAAGAGTCAGTTTTCGAGTTGGTTGTGGCGGGTCACCGCAACAGCGCAGGCGAGATCGACATCACAATGGTCGAGGCCGGGGCAACCCCTCATGGCCTCCGTCTCATCGCCGAAGGCGACCAACCTTCCGACGAGGCGACCGTCGCTCGCGGGCTCGAAGAGTCCAAGGAATACATCGCCCAGATGATCGACCTCCAAAACGAGCTTGCCTCACAGGTCGACATCCCCGAGGTCGAGTTCCCGGTGGTCTCCGAATACAGCGATGACATCCACAGCCGGGTCGAGGGCGCCGCTTCTGCGAAGATCGCAGAAGTCGTCAAGATTGCCGGCAAACAGGAGCGTCAGGACGCAGAGCGTGCTGCCCTCGAAGAGGTAATCGCCGAACTCGGTATTGCAGAAGACGACGCGGACACCTTGCGCGAGGCGAAGAGCGCCTTCAAGTCGGTTTTCAAGGAGACGAGTCGTCAGCGTGTCATCGACGAGGGAATCCGCTCCGACGGACGCGGGCTCACCGATGTCCGCCCGATCACTGTCGAAGTCGGCGTTATCGACAGGACACACGGCTCGGCGCTGTTCCAGCGTGGCGAGACCCAGGTCCTCAATGTCACCACCCTCGGCATGTTGAAGATGGAGCAGATGCTCGACACCCTCGCCAACGAGGACTCGAAGCGCTACATGCACCACTACAACTTCCCGCCGTTCTCAACGGGTGAGACAGGATTCATGCGTGGTCCGAAGCGTCGTGAGATCGGCCACGGTGCACTTGCCGAGAAGGCGGTGCTGCCGGTAGTCCCCGATTCCGAGGAATTCCCCTACGCCTTGCGCCTCGTCTCAGAGGTCATGGCATCGAACGGCTCGTCATCGATGGCGTCGGTCTGTGGATCATCGATGTCGCTGATGGACGCCGGCGTTCCGATCACCGCTCCAGTGGCCGGTGTTGCCATGGGTCTCATCCACAAGGATGGAAACTTCGTGACACTCACCGACATCCTCGGCTCAGAGGACGCCCTGGGTGATATGGACTTCAAGGTGGCCGGGACTGCGGACGTGATCACCGCGTTGCAGCTCGACACCAAAATCGAAGGCCTGCCGTCCGAGGTGCTCTCCGGAGCCCTCGACCAGGCTCGCGTTGCCCGTCTCCACATCCTCGAGAAGATGGCAGAAGTCATCTCCGAGCCGAGAAGCGAGATGAACGAGTGGACTCCGAGGATCGAGTCGGTCGAGATTCCCAAGGACAAGATCGGTGAGATCATCGGTCCCAAGGGTGCAGTCATCCGTGAGCTCGAAGAGGAGACCGGGGCCAGCATCGAGATCGAAGAGGCCGACGGCAAGGGCATCGTCCGGATCGCCTCCTCCGACGGTGCGGCTCTCGCCGCTGCCATGGAGAGGGTCAACCAGATCGCCTTCCCGCCTGAGGCGGAGATCGGTGAGGAGTACGAAGGCAAAGTTGTCGGAATCACCAAGTTCGGTGCATTCATCAACATCCTGCCCGGCCGTGATGGACTGCTCCACATCTCGAGGATCGACGGCTCGACCCGTGTCGAGAATGTCGATGACTACCTCAGCGATGGTGACGTGCTCAAGGTGCGTGTCCGTGACCTCGAGAAGGGCAAAGTGAGCCTCGAGCTCGTCGAAGCCCTCCCCGGAGCGACGCTTCCCGACACCGAGGCGCCCTCGGGTGGCGGCGGCGGCGGTGGTCGCGGAGACCGCGACCGTGGCGGCGACCGCAATGGCGGTGGCCGTGGACGTAGCGGCGGAGGTGGTGGCGGCGGCGACCGCGGCAACCGCGGTGCCAGCAGCGACCGTTACCGGGGAAGCGATAGCGGAAACCGCGATCGTGGCCGCGGCGGCAACAGCGGCGACAGCGGTAACCGACGTGATCGCGACAGTGCTGACGGCAACAAGCGTGACAACGATCGGTCTGACTCGGGCAACAGGTCCAAGGATTCGGACAAGGGTGGCGAGCGCAGAGCGGCCCCCAGCTTCGACATGGACTGACGACGGCGACGTCTGACTCAAGCTATAAAGGGACGGTGCACACGCACCGTCCCTTTTCTTTGTTCACTTTCGATGCCTGAACTTCCCGATATAGCGGTCTACATCGAGGCCCTGAGACGGGAGTTCCAGGGTAAGCCAGTGACCGGGGTCAGGGTCGCTTCGGTATCGGTGCTCCGAACCTTCGACCCTCCGTATGACGCCCCCGTGGGCCAGGAAGTCCGCGGCTTCCGGCGGATCGGGAAGCGGATCGTTTTCGAATTTCCCGACGACCTCTTCCTGGTGATCCACCTCATGGTTGCGGGACGCCTTCGTCTCGAATCGCCCGGCAAAGCGATACCGCGCAAGGTTGGGCTCGCTGCGATCGACTTCGAGCATGCTTCACTGCTGCTCACCGAGCAGGGGACCAAGCGTCGGGCGGGGATCTGGCTGCTCCGCGGCGAAGAGGCGCTGCATGGAGAAGACCGCGGGGGAGTGGAGCCGCTCGTAGTTACCGCAGCAGGCTTCAAGAAGGCGCTCACCGCGGAGAACCGGACCCTGAAACGTGTGCTCACCGATCCCAGGATCTTCTCCGGTATCGGCAACGCCTACTCCGACGAGATCCTCTGGTCGGCCCGGCTCTCGCCAGTCAAGCGAACTGCCCAGCTCAGCGACGAGGAGGTCGGCCGTCTCCATGGCGCGGTGGTGGAGTCGCTCGAGGCCTGGACCGAGCGTCTCCGCGACGAGGTCGGAGAAGGCTGGCCGACAAAGGTGACCGCCTTCCGCGACGACATGGCGGTGCACGGCAAGTTCAAAGAGCCCTGTCCCCGTTGTGGTTCTCCGGTGCAGCGGATCGTCTACGCCTCGAACGAGACCAACTATTGCGCCACCTGCCAGACCGGCGGCAAACTCCTCGCCGACCGCTCCCTGTCCCGCCTCCTCAAAGACGACTGGCCGGCAACGATCGAAGACCTCGAAGAGGCGTGATGGAGACAAACGACGATCGGGCCTCGCGGTCGAGCCGCATCGCGATTTCAGTGGTAGTTGCTTCACTCTTGGTCGCCCTTGGGGTCATCTTTGCGATCACACAAGTACCGGACGATGCTCCTCCGGCCGCCACAGGTGAGTCGGGTTTCGATGGAACGGCGGCCAAGGTGGGTTACGAGTGGTGGCGGGCCGTCAGCAGCGGAACCATCTCCGGATCGTTGACACATCCTGACTCGACGATCTCTGAGCTTTACGACATCCCTCACATTGGGAGTGTTGACACGATTTCGGTTGACCTGGTGCCGTTCGGTTCTCTCAGCGAACCGCAGTTGTGTTACCTGCTGACCTCATCAGATGGGGAACAGCACACAGGCTCGATGGTCTTCAGAGCCGAAGGAGAGAGGTGGTTGGTTTTTGAGGTAAGACCCGACGTCGACTCGTGCTACGTCCCCGAACCGCCCGGCTCATGAGCGCGTCTGCTCACCCCGTCCGCGATCGGGTCACCTGAATCGCGTTCGGCAACCGCCTGTTGGAACCCGACTTCCTCGGAGCGTTCTTTGAACCACATCCCCTCGGGGGAGTGACGGGTGATCCCGTCGAACAACGTCACAGCTAGCATCTGGGTAGAGGCCAGGCCCATGTTGTCGTATGCCTGGTTGACCATCAGCTTCTGCATCATCAGCTGGTTGCGGGGAACTCCTTTGACCCGGTCGGCGAGTTGGCGAACCCGGTCGTCGAGCTCTGGCTCGGGAACGCTGTCGATTACCAGCCCCATTTCTTTGGCTTCGGTGCCGGTGATCAGGTCGCCGGTGAGCAGCATCCGCTTCGCCCGCTCAGCTCCGATCCGGTAGACCCACATCGCGGTGGTGGGACAACCCCAGACCCGGGTCGGCGGGTAGCCGACTTTGGCGTCGTCGGCCATCACGATCAGGTCACAGCAGAGGGCGATGTCGGAGCCACCGGCGACGGCGAAACCGCGGATTTTGGCGATGGTCGGCTTGTGTGATCGCCACAGCGACATGAAGTCCTGGGTGTTGCGGTGCATGAGCTCGAAGTCGATCATCGGGTCCCACGGCATCTCCTGGGTGTACGGCGAGGTCACTGATTCGGCGTATTCCTTGAGGTCGTACCCGGCGCAGAAAGCCCGCCCCGCCCCGGTGAGGACGATCACATGCACGTCGTCGTCCCGGTTCGCTGCTTCGACTGCTTTACGGATCTCTTCTGGCATCTCGTCATTGATCGCATTGAGCCGCTCGGGACGGTTCAGAGTGATGGTCGCCACCCGGTCGGCAACCTCATAGGTGAGTGTGGAGTACGTCATGGGCGGATCCTATCTCACTCTTGCTACTCGAACATATGTTCGATAAGGTGGAATGCCCATACCTCGGGAAGCGGAGTCAGGACGATGGGCAAACTCGAAGTTGATCTAACAACCCCTCTCACGGAGAAGAGAGAAGGATTCGGCTACTTGCGGCTCGAGCCGGGGAAGATAACCGAGCTGGTCGGTGACACCGGTTCGGGCCTGACCCGTCTCGGGTTGAGTCTGCTCGCCGAGCCCTCGAAGACCGGGCCGGTGGTGGTGGTCGACACCAGGGGATGGATCTCCCCGGAAGCGGCATGGGAGACCGGAGTGGAGGCGGAGAGTCTGGTGATCGTCAGGTGCAACGAGCAGCCGCTCTGGACCCGGGTCACCGCAGCACTTCTCGAAGGGGTACCGGCAGTGTTCGCCGAGGTTCCGGCCGGGATCAACGAGCACGAACTCCGTCGCCTCGCCGCACTGGCCCGGGCCCGCAAGACGATGGTCGCTTTCCGGTCGATGGGATCCCGCCTCCCCTCGGGGGTCTCCCATCTCCGTTTGCGGTCGCTTGGAGTCACCTGGGAGGGAGCGGACCGGGGGCACGGGAAGTTGAAAGGACGCCGCCTGGTACTCGAGGCGTCGGGTCGGGGAGCAGCCGGGGTTACCCGGCGTTTCGAGGCCGAAGATGGAGGCCGAGGCATATTCACAGTGGTTGAGGATGAAGGTAAGGACACTCTGCGTCTGGTTTCCGATGTGGTCTTTGACCCGTCCCGACGCGCCACCGGGTAACCCGGTCCTGGTCGCTGACGACCGCGTGACGGGGGCGACTCCCGATGTGCTTGCTGCCGGGGTCACCCTGGGGATGCCGCGTCGTGATGCCGAGGCCCTCGCCCCGTTTGCGACCGTGCTCGCTCGTGATGTCGGTGAGGAAACCCGGCGGTTCGAGTCTGTGGTGGGGGTGATCGAGGATCTGATTCCCCGGGTCGAAGTGGTCGGGCCCGGGTTGGTGTTCGTTGCAGTCGCCGGCGCCATTCGCTTCTACGGTGGTGAGGACGTCCTCGCCCGCAAAGTCGTCGATGAGGTGGCCGGACATGTCGGTTCCGGCCCGGGTCGGGAAGTGCTGGTGGGCATCGCCGACGGGCCTTTTGCCGCCCGCTGGGCTGCAGCACAGTCATCGCCCGGTGAGCCGCTGATCGTCGAAGACACCCTGAGTTTTCTTCGTTCGTTGGACCTCGAGTCGTTGCGGGAGGGAGTGGCCAGTGATTCGCTGATCGCTACTTTCCGCTGGCTGGGTGTGACCACCCTCGGTGACCTGGCCGAGTTCCCTCGTGAGGCGCTTGCCACCCGCTTCGGCAACGAAGGCGTGCTTGCCCATCGACTGGCCAGCGGCGAGGACCGGAGCGCTCTGCCCCGGGAGATTCCTGAGGAGCTGGCGGTGGAGATGGAGTTCGAGGACCCCCTGGAGCACATTGATGCGGTGGCTTTTGCGGCCCGGAACATCTCCGAGCGCATGCTCTCCAGGCTGCGATCGAACGGGGTGGCCCCGCATCAGGTCTCGATCCTCGCCGAGCCCGATTTGGGCACAGTCAGGGAGCGGATCTGGCGTTCGGCGGACCCTTTTACCGAGCATGCTCTCACCGACCGGGTCTGGTGGCAGCTCCGGGCCTGGGTAGAATCGGGTGGGGTTCCGGGAGGAATCGTCAGGATCAGGATCGCCCCCTTCGACCTCTCCGGGGAGGGACGGCAACTGGGCGTCTTCGGCGACGAGTCGACCCGGATCGAGACCGAACGCGCCCTGGCCCGCGCCCAGGCCTTGCTCGGGCCCGATGGTGTGCTGGAGGGCCGTCCCCAGGGAGGCCGGATGCCTGCGGAACGGGTGGCGTGGTCGCGGTGGAACGAACCGGAGACACCTGCCGACCGCGACCCAACCGCCCCCTGGCCCGGTGCCACCCCGAAGCCTTCCCCGGCCCTTGTCCCGCCCCGCCTCCAGCCGATCGAAGTGGAATGGGATGGGGGCATGCCGTCCCGCGTCAGGTTGGGCACCCGATGGGAGCCGGTGCTCACCTGGAGCGGCCCGTGGCGTCTCAGTGGAAGGTGGTGGGCGGGGGAGCGCGACGCCGACCGGTACCAACTGGTGACCTCGGCCGGTGCAATGCTGTGCGTCGTGGCCGACGGGAAGAGTTATCTGGCCGGGGTGTACGACTGAGTCCCGTAATATCCCCCGATGCTCGCAGACCCGTCGTTTCATAAAGGCCTGCGGGACTCGGTGCTCATCTTCTTTGCGGTCGGGGCGTTCGGGCTGGCCTACGGGGTGCTGGCCATCGAAATCGGTTTCCCCGTCTGGCTCGCCATTCTCTCCTCGTTCGTGATCCTCTCCGGGGCGGCGCAGTTTGCGATGGCGGGCCTGATCAGCGCCGGAGCCTTGCCCGTCGTCCTCGCTGCCACCGGTCTCGGGCTACGTCATCTCCCGATGTCGGCGACCCTGGCCCGTCTCATCGGAGACCAGCCGATGGGGGTCCGGGTCCGCCTCGCATATGTGCTCGTCGACGAGACATTCGGTCTCACCCTACGTGCCGCCGCCCGAAACGACGTCGACGACATCGTTGCCTACAAGTCGGCAGCCGACATGGTCCTGCTGTCGGGATGGGTGTTCGGAACCGGCCTTGGGGCCTGGTTCGGCAGCACCATCGATCCGGGACAGGTCGGGATCGGGGTTCTCTTCGGTCTCCTGTTCCTCGGTCTCGCCATCCCGATGGTTGCGACCCAGCGCGACTGGGTGGTGGTCGCCATCACGGTGGTGGCGACGATCGGTGCGGTGGTGGCGTTGCCCGTGGCATGGCAGATCACTTCGGCGGCTGTGGTCGCCTCGCTGGTCGCGGTGTTCATCGGTGAGTGATCTTGCTCTGGTTCTGGTGGTTGGTGTCATCACCTTTGGCTCCCGTCTGGCGTTCCTGATCAGCCCGCGCCCGGTGCCTGAGGGTCTGGTGGGGCGGTTTCTCGACGTGTTCCCCCTTGCTCTGTTCATGGCGATCGCCACCGCCGGGCTGGTCGCCCCGGAGGGCACTCCCGCCATCACTCCCGGGTTGGCCGCAGCTGCGGGTGGAATCGTTGGCGGCATCATCTTCAAGAGGTCTCTGCTCGGTGTGCTTGCGGTAGGCGCTGCTGCGTTCTACGTGGTCAGGGCATTGGCCGGCTAGTTGTTCCCGCCGGCGTTTTCCGGGTCACGGTGGTTCGAGTCTCGTGGTGTAGGTATGGCCGTGGCGGCTGGTCCAGGTGTAGCTTCTGTTCGGGTTGCGCTGGAGTTTCCAGCCGCCTTCTTCTTTGAGGATGTGGTCGTGGCGGCAGCCCGGTCCGAGATTCTCCGGTTCGGTTTTGCCGCCTTCGGCCCAGGGTTGGTGGTGGTCGATGTCGCATTGGGTGGATGGCGTGCGACAGCCGGGAAATAGACATGTCGGGATGGTGGTAGTGATCTG
>JBBDHT010000048.1:0-5585 GCA_040880765.1 Acidimicrobiia bacterium
ACGACCTCAGCGTCCCGAACGCTGCGCGCTACCAAGCTGCGCCACGTCCCGATTTGTTGATTCTACGCAGTCACAATCAATAGGTCAGATCGAATTCCTACGCGAGCAGTTCGGCGATCTCGACGGCGTTGAGGGCGGCGCCTTTGCGGAGGTTGTCGCCCACCACCCAGAGGTTTAGACCGCCCGGTTCACCCAGGGTTCCCCTGATCCTTCCGGCAAGGACATCGTCGATTCCTGCCGAGTCGAGGGCGGTCGGCACCTTGTCGGTCCACACCTCGATGCCCGGGGCGTTGTTGAGGATCTCGGTTGCAGCTTCCGGTGTCGTCGGTGAGGCGAAACGCATCGAAGCCGATATCCCATGCCCGACTGCGACGGGAACCCGGACGCAAGTGGGCTCGACAGCAAGGTCGGGAATGGCAAGGATCTTTCTCGATTCGTTGACCAGCTTCCACTCCTCGTCGGTGTAGCCCGATGCCGTCTCGTTTCCCGCAAAAGGTAGGGTGTTGAACGCGATCGGGCGCAGGTAGATCTCCGAGCCGGGGTCGACCCAGGAGCCGTCCATCAGAGCGTCGACATCGCCGCGCAGCGCTTCGACCTGGCCCATCAACTCGTCGACTGCCGCCTTGCCTGAGCCGGAGACCGACTGATACGAGCTAACGACCATCGAGCGAAGCCCGAGACCGGCGTGAAGGGGGCCTGCCGCCATCATCAGAGCCATGGTGGTGCAGTTCGGGTTGGCGATGATCCCGTTGTGGTCGGAGGCCGCATCGTCGTTGACCCCGGCAACCACCAGTGGCACGTCATGGTCCATCCGGAACGCAGAAGAGTTGTCGACCACCACCGCACCTGCATCGACAAAGCGAGGAGCGAACTCTTTCGATCGTGCGCCCCCGGCGCTGAACAACGCCACGTCAATCCCGGAAGGGTCGGAGTCGGCGAGATCTTCAACCACCACATCACCCCATCGGGTCGCCACAGTGCTCCCCGCCGAACGTGAGGAGGCAAACATCCGGAGGTCGGAGACATCGAAGTCACGCTCCTCCAGAATCGACAGCATGGTCCGGCCCACCGCACCTGTCGCGCCGACGATTGCGACCTTGCGCCCGCTCACGCCCCCACCTCCTCGGTCACCATCGGGGGATCAAAAGCCTTGTGCAGGGCATTGACCGCATTCTCCACCTGCTCGGAGCGGACCACACACGAAATACGGATGGTCGAGGTGGAGATCATCTCGATGTTGATGCCGGATTCGGCCAGGGCGCGAAAGGCGTGTGCCGCCACCCCCGGATGTGACTTCATCCCCGCTCCCACAAGTGACACCTTGCCGATCTCGAGGTCGACGTCCACTGAAAGGGCACCTACCTCGACAGCCACGGCTTTGGCGATCCGCTCCGCTTCGTCTACCTGGGTGCGCGGAACGGTGAAGCTGATATCAGTGGTCCCGTCGTGGGAGACATTTTGAACGATCATGTCGACGTTCACCCCGGCGTCTGCAAGCGGGCCGAAGACAGAGGCGGCAACACCGGGACGATCGGGCAGGCGGTTCACCGAGACCTTGGCCTCGGACCGGTCGTGGGCGATCCCGCTGATGATTGCTTGTTCCATAGTGGTCTCCTTGACCCAGGTCCCTACCTGGCCACTCAGTGATGATCGCACGTGAATCGGGATATTGAACCGGCGCCCGAACTCGACCGACCGCGACATCAAGACACCAGCACCGGCGCCGGAGAGCTCAAGCATCTCATCGAACGAAAGCTCCTCCAGTTTCCTGGCGTCGGGAACGATTCTCGGGTCGGCGGTGAACACACCCTCGACATCGGTGTAAATCTCACAGGCATCGGCACCGAGGGCGGCAGCGAGGGCCACAGCCGTCGCATCCGAACCTCCGCGTCCCAGGGTGGTCACCTCTTTGGAGTCTGGATCTACTCCCTGAAATCCGGCGACGATCACCACTTTCCCCTCAGCAAGCGAGTTCTTGACACGGTGCCCGGTGATCTCCTTGATCTTGGCCTCACCGTGTGAGGAGTCGGTGAGGATTCCCGCCTGGCTCCCGGTGTAGCTGACCGCGGGGATGTCCCTGACATCGAGTGCCATCGCCAGCAACGCCATCGAGATCCGCTCCCCGGCGGAGAGCAGCATGTCCATCTCCCGGGGTGGGGGCTTGGGTGAGATGTCGGCGGCGAGGGCGATCAACTCGTCCGTGGTGTGGCCCATCGCCGAGACGACGACCACCACATCGTTGCCGGCGCGGCGTGAAGCCCCGACCAGGTCGGCAACGGCATTGATCCGGGTAGGGTCGGCAACCGAGGTGCCACCGTATTTCTGAACGACTACAGGCATTGGGACACAGTTTGGAGCTTTTTGAGCCCCAATACGAACACTGCCCGACGATTGTTTTCTTTCGACGCCTAAAGTCCCGATTCGATGTCTGATCGACGCCAACGCCAGAAAGAGCTTCGCGCCGCCAAGAAAGAGGCGGAGAAGAAGAAGAGTGCCCGCAAGGAGCTAACCCGCCGCATCCTCACCGCGTTCGGTTTCGGCGCCGTGGTGGTGGCCTTCTTCGCAGTCGGCGCGGTATTCGACGGCGACGGCGCCCTTCCCACCGGGTACGAGGCCTTCCGCGACCAGAACACCGCCTGCGGGGCCGACCAACCCCCGGCGCAAGGGGTGCTGAGCTTCGACGCTCCCGAAGACCAACCTGATCTCGAAGGGGCATCGGCGGCAATCGCGACGATCGAAACCTCGTGCGGCACGATCATTGTCGACCTCGACCTCGACTTCCCTGAGACCGTCAACTCGTTCGTATTCCTCGCCCGTGAAGGCTTTTACGACGGACAGGTCTTCCATCGGGTTCTCGAGAACTTCGTGATCCAAGGCGGGGACCCCGAGGCGAACGCCACCGGAGGTCCCGGGTACCGCCTGCCCGACGAGTTCCCCCCTGAAGATTTCATCTACGAGCCCGGCGTGGTGGCGATGGACAACCGGGGACGGGGCACATCCGGCAGCGACATGTTCATCGTCGTTGGCGATGCCAGCGCGCTCAACCCGCAGTTCAACGTCCTCGGCACCGTGATCTCGGGCCAGGACACCATCGACGCCATCACCGAAGTCGACACGGCCCGGCGTCCGGGTTTCCGTGAGGACAGCCTTCCCCTCGAGACGATCTACATCGAAAGCATCACCATCGATGTAACCGGTTCTTGACCCACTCATCAGCGATGATTTGTGGGCCATGGCAGTAGACCTCCACTCTCACAGCACATTTTCGGACGGATCCGACACTCCCACCGAGCTCGTGAATCGTGCCATCGAGTCGGGGCTCACTGCAATCGCCCTCACCGATCACGACACGATGGAGGGCGTGGCGGAGGCTCAAATAGCAGCCGACGGGATCGAGTTGATCCCCGGCACTGAGCTTTCACTGAAACGCACCGAGGGCGGGATGCACCTGGTCGTCCTCTGGCTGCCGCCGGGGAGGGGGCCGCTCCAGGACCGTCTCGCCGAGATCCAACATGCCCGGGGGTCGCGCAACCAGTTGATAATCGACGAGTTGACCCGCCTCGGAATGCCGATCACCCTCGACGAGGTGCTCGCTGAGGCCGGTGAAGGCTCGGTGGGTCGTCCTCATATCGCCGCGGTGATGGTGGCAAAGGGGTACGTCCCGGACATCAAGACAGCTTTCGACATGTGGCTGGCCAACGGAGCACCGGCCTATGTAAAACGCCTTCTGCTGACCCCCGAGGAGGGGATCGGCCTCGCCATCGAATCGGGGGCGGTGCCCATTCTGGCCCATCCTCACACGCTGGGAGTGAACCGGGCGGCCGAGATGGCCGACATTCTCGACGAGCTGAAGGGGTACGGACTCGTAGGGCTCGAAGCCCACTACTCGGCCTACCACCAACACGAGCGCTACGGGTATGACGACCTGGCGAGACGCTTCGGTCTGATCCCCTCCGGAGGCAGCGACTACCACGGGACCTACAAGGATGGGCTTGCGTTGGGCTCGGGCTACGGCGACCTCCACATCCCCGAACGCATCCTCGAGAACCTGAGGGCAGCGAGACAATGACCAAGCCCATCCGGATGGGGATGGCAGCCGCCGTCGTATCCGGGGGGATTCTCCTCTCTCGATTGCTCGGGCTCCTCCGGGAGGGTTTGCTTGCCGGACTGATCGGGCTCAACGCCGAAGCCGACCTCTACCGGCACGCCTTCGCCATCCCCGACTTCCTCAGCTACCTGCTCGCAGGGGCGTACCTGACGATCACTCTCATCCCGATCCTCAGCCGCCACATAGAGAAGGGCGATGCTGAAGCCACCAATCGGGCATTCACCTCGGTGTTCCGATTTGTCGGTTTCGGCATCGTCGGGCTGACCGCAGTGATGTGGATCTTTGCCCCCCAGTTCGTCGAACTGGTTTTCCCGGCCCGGCCCGAAGACCACGCCCGATTGATATCACTGACCCGCATCGTCCTTCCAGCACAGATCTTTCTGGTCCTCGGCTCGGTGCTGATGGCGGCCCAGTACGCCCACCGGCGTTTTGTGATCCCGGCCATCGCCCCCCTCATCTACAACCTCGGCATCATCGGAGGCGGGCTTATCGGGTACGCCGCCGGCGAGGCCAGCCCCGAGGCCTTCCTCTGGGGCGCCGTGGCGGGTTCGGCTGTCGGCAACTTCGGGCTCCAGTGGTTCGGGGCACGCCGAACCGGGGTCCGTTTGGTGCCGGTTGCGGGAAAATCAGCGGTTGGCGAGTACCTGATTCTCGCCCTCCCCCTGATGCTCGGCCAGTCGGTGGCGGTGCTCGACGAGCAGTTCATCAACTGGTTCGGGCAGGTAGAAACGGGTGCCGCAGCGGGGCTCTTCTACGCCCGGCGCCTCACCATGGTCCCGATCGGAGTGATTGCACAGGCGGCGGGTGTGGCCGCCTATCCCTTCCTGGCCAGATTGGCAGCGAGCGGTGCCCGCCAGGAGTTGAACCAGACCACGGAGAACGCCGCCAAGAACACCATCTTCGTCTCGGCAGTGGCCACTGCGCTGCTGGTTGTTCTCGCCGGGCCGTTGGTCTCCCTCATCTACGGCTATGGAGAGTTCTCCGCCACCGACAACAACGCCGCTCTCGTTGCCGGCCTCCTGGTCATCTACGCCTTCTCGATACCGGCATGGGGTATGCACCAGATCATCGCCAGGCATTTCTACGCACGACGCCGAATGTGGGTGCCGGTGGGAGTCGGCACCGCATCGACCGTCATCGCCATACCCACCTGGCTCATCCTCTACAACGTGATGGGAGTGGAGGGGTTCGCCGTGGCGTCGACAATCACCATGACGGGGTATTCCCTGGCCCTGCTCCTTGCCTGGGGCCAGGACGCCGGTTGGGGCGGTGTCCGCCGGATCGCGCCTTCGTTCGCACGCGGTATCGTCGCCGCCGCCGTTGCGGCCATAGCCGCAGTCCCGCTGGTCAACGCTCTCGGCGGTTCGGGGACTCCCGAACCTGCGTCAGCTTTCGGTATCGCTGTGGTGGGGGCGGCAACAACGCTGGCGGTGTTCTTCCTGGTGGCCAGGATCCTCAGAGCTCCCGAACTGGACGC
>JBBDHT010000048.1:5685-9767 GCA_040880765.1 Acidimicrobiia bacterium
AAGCGTGACGGGTAGATCTCGGGATTGAGGGCACGCACCCAGGCGGGGACCCGGTTGTCGTTGCTGTTGCGACCCGCAGCCCGTGCCTTCTCCTCGGCCGTTACATGGTCGAGGACCACCGCGATGACCGCAGCTTCGAACTCGGTAGCTCCACCTTTGATGTCGATCGGCCGATTCACGATTACAACTCCACAAGCTCGATGAGCGTCCCGCCGAGATCTGCTGGATGCACGAAGGCAATACGCGTTCCCCGGCCCCCCTTTCTCGGGCTCTCGTCGATGAGCCGGGCGCCTCTTTCCTTCAAATGAGACAAGGCTGCTTCGATATTGGTTACCGCGTAGGCGACATGGTGAAGGCCTTCGCCGTTCTTCTCCAGAAAGCGGCCAACAGGTGTGCCGGGGCTGAGCGGCTGCAGGAGTTGAACAAATGAACCACCAACGGCGATCATCGCCTCCTCGACCCCCTGATCTTCGACGACCTCCCGATAGGCGGGTTCGACGCGGTAACGGTCGCGGTAGCTTTCGATAGCCGAGTCGAGGTCCCGCACCGCGATCGCCACGTGGTCCAGATTGAGAAGCTTCACGGGCCCACGATACCCCCTTCCACCCCGCAGCCCTTCGGGAAGAACTCGCTCCTCGAGGTCGTTACCATCACCAACAGGAGACATATATGACAAATAGCGTTATCACCAGCATCGCCCGGACACCGGTCGGCAAATACGGAGGAGCATTGGCCCCGTTGCGGGCAGTTGATCTGGGGGGCATCGCCATCGAGGCGGCGGTTTCGAGATCAGGCGTCGGACCCGAAGTCTTCGACGAGATCTTATTCGGCCACGTCCTCCAGGCCGGAGAAGGCCAGATCACGGCGCGTCAGGCTGCGGTCGCTGGCGGACTTCCGATGTCGATCCCGTCGACCACCATCAACAAAGTATGCCTATCCGGGATGTCGGCAGTCGGACTCGCCGACCGCGGCATCAGGGTCGGAGACTCCAAGTTCGTCGTTGCCGGGGGCATGGAAAGCATGAGCAACGCACCCCATGTGGTCCGCGAGGTCAGATGGGGGGCGCGCATCGGAGACGTCGCCATGGTCGACGTGATGCAGCACGACGGACTCTTCTGTGCCTTCGACCATTGCACCATGGGCGAATCTTCCGACCTGAAGAACCAGCGGTTGGGGATCAGCCGCGAAGAGCAGGATGAGTGGGCTGCGCGCAGCCATCAAAGGGCAGCAGAAGCCACCACCCGCGGCGCCTTTACTGCCGAGATCACACCCACGGCAGTACCCCAGCGCAAAGGTGAGCCGGTGGTCGTAACCGTGGACGAGGGTATCCGGGAAGGGTCAACCGCCGAGAGTCTCGGCGGCCTCGAGCCGGCGTTTGTCGACGACGGGACAATCACCGCGGGGAATGCTTCGCAGGTATCCGATGGTGCTGCGGCTGTGATCGTTGCCGATCCTGCGGCTGCTGATGCGGCAGGAGCACCTGTGCTCGCCGAGATAGTGGCCTACGGCCAGATCGGTGGGATCGACGCCACCTTGCACGAGCGGCCCGCCGAAGCTCTGGGCGTTGCCTTGAAAAGGGCCGGTATGACTCCTGCCGACCTCGACATCGTCGAGATCAACGAGGCTTTCGCTGCAGTTTCGTTGTGGTCGGCCCGCATGCTCGACATCCCCGAGGAGAAGGTGAACGTGAACGGTGGTGCCGTCGCCCTCGGCCATCCGCTGGGAGCGACCGGCGCGAGGCTCATCGTCAGCCTGATCAGCGCCCTGACTGCCCGGGGCGGAGGCGTCGGCGCGGCCACCCTATGCGGAGGCGGCGGACAGGGCGACGCCATCATTGTCAGGGTCGGAAACTGATGGTCGAGCCGGTCGAACGAAATCTCGGCCTGGACCTCGTCCGGGTCACCGAGACTGCAGCGATGGGCGCCGGACGATGGCTGGGACGCGGTGACAAAGAGGCTGCCGACCAGGCCGCCGTCGATGGCATGCGGCTACATCTCGCGACTCTCGAGATCGACGGACAAGTGATCATCGGTGAAGGTGAGAAAGACAGTGCACCGATGCTGTTCAACGGGGAGAGGGTGGGGACCGGAGAGGGGCTGGTTGTCGATGTCGCCGTCGACCCTGTGGACGGGACGACTCTCACGGCTGCCGGGATACCCGGTGCCATCGCCGTGATCGCTTTGTCCGAGGGACGGGGGTCAATGTATGCGCCCGGTTCTCTCGTCTACATGGACAAGATCGCCGTTGGCCCTGAAGCTGCGGGCAAGATAGACCTCGAGGCGCCCACCGAGCACAACCTGCAACAGGTGGCGAAGGCCAAGAAGAAAGACGTGAACGACCTCCGAGTCCTGATCCTCGACCGCCCCAGAAACCAGAAGTACATCGATGAGGTGCGACAGGCCGGGGCCCGGATCAGTCTGATCCGCGACGGCGACGTCGCCGGTGCAATCGCTACCGCGCAGGATGAGTCTGCGGCCGACATCCTGCTCGGCATCGGGGGCTCACCCGAGGCGGTTCTCGCCGCCGCAGCGCTTCTCTGTGTCGAGGGCGAACAGCAATGCCGGCTCTGGCCGAGAGACGAAACGGAACGACAGTACGCCCTCGATGAAGGGCTCGACCTCGACCAGGTGTTGACCGCTGCTGACTTGATCCAATCGGACAATGTGTTCTTCGCCGCCACTGGAGTCACCGGTGGCGACTACCTGCCTGCCGTCGAGTTCCGCGGTGAGACCGTCGTGACCCGTTCGGTGATCATGCGCTCGAAAACAGGTTCGATCCGGTACATGGACGCCTACCACGACCTCGCCAGGCTCCGGCGCATCTCCGCACAGACCTTGGACTGAGAGTCTGTCCGACAGTGCCGTTTCTGGACCTGGTGACAGTTCTCGTCGATGACTACGACGCTTCCATTGAATTCTTCGTTGGAGCCCTCGGATTCGAACTCGAGGAAGACTCCCCCTCTTTGACCAGCGACGGGAGACCAAAGCGCTGGGTGGTGTTACGACCTGCTGGTGCCGAAACCGGGATCCTATTGGCGAAGGCGGATAGGGACTCCCAACAGCAGGCAGTCGGGAACCAGGTCGATGGGCGCGTTGGGTTCTTCCTTCGCGTGGACGACTTCGACGAGAGCTTCTCTCGGATGGAGGCAGCCGGGGTGACCTTCCTGTCGGAGCCGCGAACAGAGGCCTACGGGCGGGTCGCTGTGTTCGTCGACATCTCAGGCAACAAGTGGGATCTGCTCGGACCGGCTTGAGGTCGAACGTCTGGTTAAGGGCGGGTCCGGAACAATACGTTGGCGATCTTCCAGCCGACGCCTGTCTTCACCAGATGGAGATAGTCCACGTAGTCCGGGGACAGGACCCGCACGCATGCGATTCCTTCCGATACGTCGTCGACAACCACCTGATTCTCGGCGTCTGGGGCATCCCCACCCCCACCTTGGGTGAGTTCGAGCATCCTTTCTCTGGTGACGACCCTCAGGTCTTCGGATTCGATGTCAGCTGCCCTCTTGACGAGTTCGCTGTGAAGCGAACGATCCATCCGCTCCATGTCGCCGGAATACCACCCGTCGATATAGTCACGGGCAATTGCCTCCACATCGGCGCGGTCCTGTGCATGTGGGGGCGTCGGGGGCGATGGTTGGCTGGTCATAGTGAGATCCTTTCTGCCGTCGGTCCGTACGAAGAGCCTATCCAACGTAACTCAAGCCAGGCCGGAGCGCCGCCAGGTGCGGGCGACCCATCCGGCAGCCACTACCAGGGCGGCGACACCGGCAATTCGGACCAGGACACCACTGGCTTCGGCACCGGCAACCAGGATCGCCATCACCGCGACCAGGCCGGCGACAATCAGTGCTGTCCCGACGCCCCGGACCAACTCGGTCAGCGGATCCACCGGGCGAACCCGCAGAGTGAAGGACAGGGATGCGGTCTCCACCGCCAGGGTGAGGAGCAGCGCCTGGACCCAGATGTCGGGTTGAACGGGCAGGCCGAAGGCCACCACCAGGCCGAGGCGGACCACAAACCCGACGGTAAGGGCGGACACCCCGCCGCGGTGTCCCATGATGAGGCCGGCGGCGAGCA
>JBBDHT010000048.1:9867-22639 GCA_040880765.1 Acidimicrobiia bacterium
ACGGTAAGGGCGGACACCCCGCCGCGGTGTCCCATGATGAGGCCGGCGGCGAGCATGGCAACGGTGAACCAACCGAGCAGGGAGACAAATCCGTTCCCTCCTGGATAGGAGACCAGCATCAGTGTCGCCGCCAGAAGCACCGAAAGCAGTGCTGTCAGCCGAGCTGCCGTCGCCATGACGACCTCCTCACATCCAATTGGTGGAGAGGAACTTCAGGTGGATCACTTCGGGCCCAAATGACAACAGGGATGCCGACGCCGGATAGCCGGTCCCGAATTCGGTCCCTTTCCAGGGCCCAGATCCTGCGTCCGATCTCCCGTTCGCCCGTCTCGGGCTCGGTGAGCTGGTGTGTCGCGTCGATCTCGATCGCCACCACATCGATCCCGGAGCGACGAAGCACATTCAACAGTCCAGCCATGTTGGGGTCGAGGAGAGGAGTCAATGCGACAACCAGCGCCGGCCTCTTGGCCGCTCTGACCACCGCCCGCTCCACGGCCTCCCAGAGCACCTGGCCAGGTTGCACCGTCAGCAACTGCTCCAGGAGCCGGCGCCGGTGAAACTCCCCTGAACCAGGGCCCAGCCAGCGACACATCCCGTCGAGGGTTATCAGACCGAGCCGGTGCCTTCTCCGGGCATGACCCTGCAACAGTGCTGCTCCGAGCCGCACCGAACGGTCGACGAGGTCGACGAGACCGGTGTTCGACTCCACCTGAGCGTCGACAAGGAGGATCACATCCCCGTTTCGCTCCGGATGTCGCTCGTTGACCCACAGCCCATCGGAGCGAGAGGAGACCCGCCAGTTGATGTGCCGCGGATCGTCACCGGGAGCGTAGGAGCGGAGATCGGCGAACTCCGAGCCCGAGCCACGGAGACGGGATACCAGGTCTCCAGAGTGAAGGTTGGTTTCCAGCGGCGAGAGCAGCCGCTTCAGGGCTACCTCCTGAGGCACGACGACCCAGCTCCGCAGATCAGCCGACACCTGACCGACATCGAACATACTCAGGGGAGCTTCTGTGTACGTGCTGATCGGCCCGATCCGATGCCGTCCCCACGTCGATGCTTTGACAGTGACGATCACGTCGACACTCTGTCCAACCGCCGGGATCATCAGCCTGTCATCACCGAAGACCCTGGCTCCGTCGGCCTCGATCACGCTCATACCGCGGGAGAGCTTGAGGTCGGCGTAGGTCCGCCCGGCCCGCCCCTCCGACTCGAAGCGAATGCGAATCCGACGCTCCTCCCCTTCGATCATCGACTGCGGCCACTCCAGAATCGACACCCTCAGCGGCACGGCTTGGCCCCCGAGAATGCCCACCACAGCAAGAACCAGGAATGCAGTGCCGATGAGCACCGGTTCGGGACTTCCGGCGGCCAATCCAGCCGCCATGCCGATCAGGCCAGCCGAGACGTAGGCGCGCAGCCGGGGGCTCGACCTGACGTTCAAGGCATCAGTTCGTTGGGGAGCGTTGGGGGCGTCTCGATCTGTTCGAGTATCTCGTTCACCACCCGCTCTTCTGTGAATTCCTGCGCCCAGTACTCAGGGCGCATGATGATCCTGTGGGCGAGGCCCACCACTGCCACGTCCTGGACATCGTCAGGTATCACGTAATCCCTGCCAGCGAATGCCGCCGAAGCGCGGGCCAGCTTCATCACCGCGAGCGATCCCCTGGGGCTGGCACCGACCCGGACCCGGCCCGACGTTCGGGTCGCGGCTACCAGATCGACGATGTACTTGCCCACCGATTCAGCGATATGGACCGACTCCACCGACTGTTGCATGTCGAGAATCGTCGAACGGTCGACCAGTTTCCGGAGCTCGATCTCATCGGTGCCCCGCTTGGCACGGCTCTCCAGGATCGACCATTCCGCTTCCCGGTCCGGATAACCGAGCCGAACCCTCGCCAGAAACCGGTCTACCTGCGCTTCGGGCAGTGGATAGGTGCCTTCGTATTCGATGGGGTTCTGGGTGGCGATCACCAGGAAGGGGGGACCGAGAATGTGTGTTTTCCCGTCGACAGTGACCTGCCTCTCCTGCATCGCCTCCAGGAGCGATGCCTGGGTCTTGGCCGGAGCTCGGTTGATCTCATCGGCGAGCAAGAGATTGGTGAACACCGGGCCTGGCCTGAACTCGGGTGTGTTGTCTGTGGGATTGAGGATCATCGAGCCGGTGATGTCCATGGGCATCAGGTCCGGGGTGAATTGGACCCGGGAGAAACCCATGTCCGCCACCTGGGCAAACGACCTCGCCAGCAGAGTCTTGGCCAGTCCCGGAAGATCCTCGATGAGAACGTGGCCGTTGGCGAGGAGGGCCATCAGGATCAGGCGCAGAGCCTCCCTTTTTCCGACGACCGCCCGTTCCACTTCATCGAGGATGGAGTTGGCCGCCTCGGCGACCTTCCCGACACCCAGAGTTGAGGTCGTCACAATTTCTCCAATCCCGTCACCAACGACTCGAGTTCTTCAGCCTGCACCGCTTCGTCACCTGAGCGCATAAGGGTATTCCAATCCTTCTCTCCGAGTAGCCCTACAGCCTCGGACGAGTCCAATCGGACACCGTGAAGATCGAGACGGTGTTCGGCGATTCTCCTCAGACCGGGGCGGAGGCGCCGGTCGGGGCTCAGGTATCCGCTGGTCGCATCAACCACCATCAGCTCGGAGCTGGCAATGGCACGGGGCAACCTCGACAGGTCGGGGGGCGGGATGCTGAACAATGGCACTTCAAGGGGGTCCCCACGATTCGGTATGCCGCGATACTGGAGAGCGACCAGCAAGACGAGGAGGGCTTCCCAGAGGGCCAGCTCGACAGCCCCTTGCATCTGGATCAATATGAACGCGGCCGCCACTGCAGCCAGCAGGGCACCCAGTACCAACCGGATCATCGCTCCATCTCCTGACAGAGGCTCAGCGCAAGCGACTCGGCCATTTCAGCGTCACTATCGGAGGCCGGTCCGAATCCGAAACGGGTGCGGGAATAGCGGGACATGAGCTCACCCACGCTCCCGCCATCCAGGTCGAGCTCGGTGGCAACCCGGCGGGCATGACGGCTGGCAGTCTCGGTCATGCGGCGTATCACTCCACGTCCGGCGGCAGTCTCCTCAAACCTGCTGTATGCGTTGAGGATTCGGGACCGCGCGTCGACCCCAAGCTCGATTACGGCAGAGCGGGCTTTGGATGCCGGAGCGCGACCGGAGACACCTGCGTCTGACGCCGGCTCGTCAAACGACGTGTCGGACTGGCGAACCGCCAAACCCACCCGGGTTAAGGCAGCAGCGACGACCGCAGCCACCAGCAGCGAAAACAGCCAGGCTGCAGATCCTCCGCCTGCCGGCCCGGGCTCACCACCGGCTTCGGCTGAGCCTGCGGACCCGGAGTCGCCGATGAAATTCTCTGCAACCGGCTGGAGAAACCTCAAGATCAATATGAAGGCAAGGACCCCGAGAATCACCCCCGCGTAGCTTCGCTTTCGCTCCCGACGGCGGGGCCGGACCTCCTTGATGGCGAACACCAGTATCACCGCACCGAGGACGGCAAGAACGACAAGTGTCCATCCGAAAAACCTCCCCAGATCGATGTCGAAGCGGGTGTCGATCTCGAACATCGGATCGTCTCCGACACCACCCGGGCGGGAGCGGGCGGCAACTGCCACGACAAATCCAAGAGCCAACAGGGTGACCAATCCAAGCGCTACCGACACGTAGCGACGCTGTCGGCTCATTCGTCAGCGCCGTCATCGATCATTTCGAGCGCCGAAGTCAGGGTGTCCGCTAAAGGAGCCCCCTGGCTCTCGAGGACATGACGGTGGTGGGAGCCCCCGTCATAAAGGATGGAACGGGCCCCTACCGACACCGCCGCCATGTGATCATCAGGGGTGTCACCTACGACGACAACCGTACGGGGGTCGACATCCTGGTCGAGGAGGTGGCGTTTGAGATAGGCCGCTTTGATCTCACCGCTCGGTCTCTTCAGGCCGGTGACAAGAGTGAAGTAGCTATCGATACCATGGGCGCGAACAGTCGGAACCAGATGCTCATGGGTGCTCATCGATAGCAGCGACTGCCCGAAGCCGAGGCTCGCCCCGGTGTCGAGTGTCGACCTGGCATCGTCAGCCAGGCTGGCGCTGTCCACACCCGCGTAATAGATGTCATGGAAGGTTTTGTTCAGATCGGCCCATTCCATGTCGCCGACGGGTCTACCGAATAGGGAGTCATAGAACGCCCGGACCGGTCTGGTGTAATGATCCCGGTAACCATCGGCATCGATCGGATCGTGACCGAACCGACCGATGGACTCGCTCACCGACCGGACCACAAGGTCGAGGTCGTTGAGCAAGGTCCCATTCCAGTCCCAGACGATGTGTAGCTTCCGCATCCCTGCTGAGGTTAGAAAGTCTCACCACTTGAGGCACCAACCCTCTCCCTCGAGCACCGTTGGTGGGAAAACCTACAGCTGCATGCGGCCGGATAGGGCCCGGCCCAGGGTTACCTCATCGGCGTAGTCGAGGTCGCCGCCCACCGGGAGACCCGAGGCGAGACGGCTGACCCTCACCCCTAGCGGCTTGTACTCGCGGGCGATATACATGGCGGTGGCGTCACCTTCGATGGTCGGGTTGGTGGCCACGATGAGCTCTTCGAGGTTCTCGTCGCCGATCCGGTTCTTCAACTCCGCCATGGTGAGCTGGTCGGGGCCGACGCCGTTGATCGGCGATAGGGAGCCGCCAAGCACGTGGTAGCGGCCCCGGAACTCCTGGGTGCGCTCCACGACGACGATGTCCTGGGGCCGTTCGACGACACAGACGATCCCGGAGTCGCGTTTGGTGTCCCGGCAAATGGCACATTCCTCGGCTGCTGCGACGTTGAAGCAGCGGCGGCACTGCCCGACCTGGTCCCTCATGTCGGCAATGGCTCTGGAGAGCCTGATGGCGTCGGCTTCCTCGACTGAGAGCAGATGAAAGGCGAGCCTTTGGGCCGTCTTCCCACCGATGCCGGGGAGACGTCCGAGTTCGTCGATGAGACGTTGTACGGGGCCCTCGAACATCAGCCGAGGAGACCGCCCATGTCCAACCCGCCCGCTAGACCCCCGAGAGACTCGCCTGCTGCAGCTGCGGAAGCCTCCATCGCCGCGCGCACGGCTGCCACTACGAGATCTTCGAGCATCTCGACGTCGTCGGGGTCGACCACCTCCGGGGAGATCTTCACCTCTACGAGCTCCTGGGCGCCGGTGACGGTGGCCTTGACCATGCCGCCCCCTGCAGCGCCGTCAAAGGTCTGCTCGGCGAGCTTGGCCTGGGCGGCGGCCATTTCCTCTTGCATCTTCTGAGCCTGCTTCATCAGCTGGCGCATATCTGGTTGTCTGTTCATACGTCTCCTCAGGGTACTCCCCGTATCGGTCCAATCCGAGGAGACGGTTGGGGAAACCCCGCTCAGTCGTCGACGACCTCCGCGCCGAGCTCAGCAGCGAGCAGGTCGGTCGGATCGGAACTTCCTTCAGCACGCTCCTCGAGGTCGTCGAGATCGATCTGCTCCTCGCTGGCATCCGCCGAGCCCGCAGGAGATCCGGCCTTGAGCCGAAAGCGCACCTTCACCTGGCTGCCCAGCAGGTCACTCGCCCTGGTTGCGACAATTGATGTGACGGCGTCGTCGGCGTTGAGAGACTGGTAGTGGAAGTCGTGGGCAACCTCGAGAATGATCGTGTTTCCCTGCACGCCGGCAGGGACGGCCTCCCGGAAGTAGGCCCAGCGGCGAGCTCCCAGGACATCGCGGAGACTGCCGAAGAGCCCGGCCCAGACATTGTTCAGCTGCTCCAGAGTGATATCCAGCTCTGGCAGCTCCTCTGTGGTGGTTTCCGGAACTTCTGCAGGTTCTTCCTTCGGCGCTGGTGTCTCGAAGTTGTCGGTCGGATCCGCCTCGGGGTCAGGCGAGGGAGCGATCGGCTTGGGCTTGGCGGGGCTCGAAGGTGTGGCTGTGGTGACCGGACGGGGCGCGGACGCCTGAGCATCGATCTTCCGCTCCATCCGTTCGATGCGGGAGAGGAGAGCACCCTGGTCGTTGCTCGTCTCGGGTCGGGTCAGCTTGATCAGCGCAAGCTCCGTCATCAGCCGCTCTTCTCGACCCTCTCGGAGGCGAACGAGGGCCTCTCCGAGCAGGTCGACAGCACGCAGGACTTCCGAAGAGCGGACTAGCGAGGCCGCCTTCTTCCAGCTTTCGTAGACCTCTTCGGGCTCGTCGGCGATCTCAGCGAGGTTGGGGGCATAGTGGGCGAGGAATGCTCCCCGGAAGAAGCTGATCGACTCGGCCACGAACCTCCGCAAGTCGACCCCCTGAGCGGCGAGCTCGGCGACGAGCTCCAACGCCGACCGGGCGTCCTCTGAAGCGACCGCCTCGGCCAATCGCATGAAGGCCTCCGAATCGGCGAGGCCCAATGCCCGGCGCACACCGTCGGTGTCGACGGTGCCAGCGCCCAACGCGGCCACCTGTTCGAGCAGCGAGAGGGCGTCCCGGACCGAACCGCCGGCGTGACGGCCGATGGATATGAGAGCCTGGGGGTCGGCTTTGAAACTCTCGCGATCGCTGATCCCGCTCAAATGCCCGGCTAGCTCCTCGATGGGCACCGGGTGGAAGTCGAAGCGCTGACTCCTCGACCTGATCGTGTCGAGCAGCTTGTACGGCTCGGTGGTGGCCAGCACGAAATGCACATTGGCCGGAGGCTCCTCGAGTGTTTTGAGCAGTGCATTGCCTGCGGCCTTGGAAAGCATGTGGGCCTCGTCGAGCACGAACACCCGCCTCGATGTGGCCGAAGAGGCCACAGTCGAAACACTCACCTTGATCTCCCTGATGTCATCTACCGAGTTGTGCGAGGCCGCGTCCAACTCCATCACGTCGAAAGAGTTACCCGTGGTGATCGCCTCACAACTGGGGCATTCATTGCACGGCGATCCATGGGAGTCGCGGTTCGGGCAGTTCAGTGCCTTGGCAAGGATGCGCGCAGTGGTGGTTTTCCCGGTGCCGCGAGGGCCGGTGAAGAGGTAGGCATGCGCCACATGGTCTTCGGCGACCTCCCGGGCGAGGGTGGTAGTGACATGGGACTGGCCGATGACGTCCTCGAAAGTTTGCGGCCGGTATTTCCGGTATAGAGCTTGATAATCCACTACGCCCAACAGTACCTGGTTGGTGGGACATCGTCTTTGGTGGTGTGTCGGCTGGGCGAATCCCTACGGATATCTACCGAAACTGTCGATACTGGACGGGTGACAAAGCCTCTCATCATCCCCGAACTCCTCGAAACCTTCACCAACCCGGCGGTGTGGGCACGGGGATTGACCCGCAAATTCGGAAAGAAGATCGCAGTCAACAACGTGGACCTCTCCATCCAGGCCGGAGAGTTCTACGGGCTCCTGGGCCAGAACGGTGCCGGCAAGACCACCACCATCAAAACCATCGTCGGCCTGCTGCGTCCTACCGGCGGGGCCGTTGGCATCGGAGAGTTCGATACGTGGGAGTCGCCCACCGAAGTCAAGTCGCGTATCGGGGTCCTTCCTGAAGAATTCAACCTCTATGAACGCCTCACCGGTGCCGAGCTCTTGGACTTCACGGCGGCGATGCACGGCCTCGACCGCGATGAGGCGCGAGTCCGTCGCGACGAGCTGCTGACCCTCCTCGATCTGGAGGACGATCGGTCAACGCTCATTGGTGACTACTCGCGAGGGATGCGCAAGAAGGTGGCCCTCGGCGCGGCCATCATCCACCGGCCACCAGTCCTGTTCCTCGACGAGCCGTTCGAAGGGGTCGACGCCGTGTCTGCGCGCCTCATTCGCAACCTGCTCCAGCAGGCGGCGAAAGGCGGTACGACAATCGTTTTCTCCTCCCACGAGATGCACCTCGTCGAAAAGCTGTGCACCCGGATCGGGATCATGGTGTCGGGGGAGCTCGTGATCGAGGAGACACCTGCAAGCCTCATGGAGAAGATGGGCGCAGAGACCGTCGAGGATGCCTTTATCGCAGCCGTGGGTGGCGACCCGGCAGAGACGTCGACGTGGTACGTCAGTTCGTAGGGCTCAAGGCCCGCCTCACCTGGAACGGGTTCAAGGCGGACAAGCAGCGACGGGTCGGCCTCCCGGTTGCGATAATCCTCCTCACCGCAGCTGGCCTCTGGCTGGCCAACAAATACGCTGCCGTCCACACGTCGATCGAATCGGTGAGTGCTGACGCGGGCCAGGAGTACCTCGGGTGGGGTGCGCTTATCGCTTTTCTTGTCTGGACAACCCTTCCGGTGATCATCTTCCCTCTCGACGAGAACCTCGACCCCCAGCAGCTGGCCCCTCTCCCGATCTCCTCCAATCAAATGATCGCCGGGCTGACGGCGGCCTCTTTCGTGGCACCGTCGATCTCCGTGCTGCTGATCCTCGGTGTCGCCAACGGAATGGTCCTGTCCGACGGTTGGTGGATGGTGGTGCCGGCTTCGATTGTGATGGCGGTCATGTTTGTGGTGGGTGCCCAACTGGTGTCTGCGGCAGTGTCGGCGGTCCTGAGAAATCGCCGGGGACGGGATCTGGCCACACTGCTCGTCTTCTCCCTCGCCGGGTCGATCTTTCTTCTCTACCGGTCGGTTGAGCGAATTATCGGTGAACTCGGGTTCGTCCAGGCAGTGCTCTCCCATCCCATCCTGGACAGAGCCTGGTATCTACCGCCTGTCGCAGCACAGCGGGCCATCATCGAGGCGGCAGAAGGTGACACTGTCGGTGCCCTGAGCCTTTTGGCTGCCGCAGTAGCCGGCGTCCTGGTGCTCGCGTACCTATGGAGGGCGCTGGTGATCTGGATGATTACCACCCCCAGGGAGGGCAGCCGCCCCGCTGCCCGGTCGCGACGCAATGGGATGGCGACCCGGCCCTGGGGCAGGGTGTTCACACTCGCCCGCAAAGAGCTCCGCTTCTATATCCGCGACCCGCGGCAACGTCTGGTTTGGACGGGCACTGTGATCTTCGTCGGGCTCGGCGTCGCCGGCGCCATCATGGGAACCACCGGCCTGTTCGACATCCGGGGGAGGGAGTGGGCTCCGCTGGCTGCCCCGATACTTGTGCTCTTCGTCGGGCTGCCTATCGCCCTCAACCTGTTTGGCTGGGAGCGCGACGCAGCGAGCTACCTCTTCGTGTTGCCGGTCAAGCCATCCCAGCTGCTTGTCGGCAAGAACCTCGCAGTCGCCACCGCACTGGCCGTTGAGACCGGGATACTCACAATCATCCTCGCCATCGTCGTCGGGCAGTGGCAATGGGTGTGGCTGGTGGCCCCACTCATGGTGTCGGCGATCGGGTGCCAGCTTGCCGTGGGCAACTTCGTCTCGGTGATAACACCGCTCCGTCTCCCGAGAGAGGGCACCGACGTCTTCGCACAGTCGACAGAGCAGGGCTGTCTCGCCATAACCAGCCAGACACTCTCCTTCTTCGCCATCGGGCTGCTCCTCACCCCGCCTGTTTCGGCAATCGTCCTGGTCGTCGCATTCGGCCAGGCCCTCTCACCTGTCATCGGTGCCGTGATAGCCATCGGCTGGGGTGCTCTGCTCTACGGTGTTTCCCTATGGCTCTCCAGTTCTCTCCTGCGGCGACGCATGCCCGAAGTCCTGGGATGGGTGCAAGTGGGCTGACCCGAAGGTGATAGATTTCGGAGCGAGCCGCCCGAGGAGTTCCGGAAAAAGTGACAGAGCTTTCCAAGAAACAAGAAGAACTGTGTGAGCAAGAAAAGTGGGACTTCAGCAACCTGAAGGCTCTCTTCATCAACACGACGCTGAAGCTGTCTCCTGAGGTATCCAACACCCAGGGCCTGATCGACATCTCGGCGGAGATCATGCGCCGTCAGGGAGTGTCGATTGACCAGTTCCGGGCGGTGGACCACGACATCCCACCCGGCGTCTGGCCCGACATGACCGAGCATGGGCACGCGACTGACGAATGGCCGGAGCTCTTCGGAAGGGTCATGGCCGCCGACATCCTGGTGGTCGGCACCCCCATCTGGCTCGGGGAGAAGTCCTCGGTTTGCACCCGGGTCATCGAAAGGCTGTATGGCAACTCCGCGGAGCTCAACGAATCGGGCCAGTACGCCTACTACGGCCGGGTCGGCGGCTGTCTCATCACCGGGAACGAAGACGGAATCAAACATTGCGCTATGAACATCCTCTATTCGTTGCAGCACCTGGGGTATGTGATACCTCCGCAGGCTGATGCCGGCTGGATCGGTGAAGCCGGGCCCGGGCCGTCTTATCTCGACGAAGGCTCGGGAGGGCCGGAGAACGACTTCACAAACCGCAACACGACGTTCATGACCTGGAATCTGCTCCACCTGGCGCGAATGCTGAAGGAGGCGGGCGGGGTGCCCGTGCACGGCAACCAACGATCCCTCTGGGAGGCCGGCTGCCGGTTCGACTTCCCCAACCCCGACTACAGATAGGCAGAATCAAACCGTCCGATCTACGCTTCGCGGCAATGGCCCAGGGCGAGGTAGGACAAACCACTCCAGCGAGACCTCCCCGGTTTTACCCGCTGAACGAGACATTGCTCAGGCTCGGCCTGGCACTGGCCTTTCTCTTCCTGTTCCTGGTCGGGGTCAAGTCTCTCGAGACCGGGATCAGCGCTCTCGGCTCGGGTTTCGTCGACAGCGTCTTCTCATCCGTATCGTCACCGGTCGCCGGCCTTGCCGCCGGGATCCTGGCCACCGTGCTAATTCAGTCTTCCTCGGTGAGCACTGCGACCATCGTTGGACTGGTTGGCTCCGGTGTCCTGCCCGTCACCTACGCAGTGCCAATGGTGATGGGCGCCAACATCGGGACCACGGTCACCAACAGCCTCGCTTCCCTCGGTCATCTCAGGCAGTCGGCATACTTCCAGCGGGCATTCGCCGCCGCCACGGTCCACGACTACTTCAACATCCTGGCGGTGCTCATCTTGCTGCCCATCGAGATCGCTACCGGTCTCATCTCGCGGATCGCCCAATGGGGAACCGACGCCATCGATGGGTTGCTGCCTGCTGTAGACGGATCGAGTCCGATCAAGGATGCGGTAAAAGCTCCAGTTGGCTGGTTACAGGATGCAATCGAAGGTCTGGGGTTGGGCGGGGCCGGGGGCGCGATTCTTCTGGCGGTCGGATTGGGCCTGATCTTCATCTCGCTATGGCAGATCACGAGAAACATGAAGGCCGTGATGTCGGGGAGAATGGAGAACGCAATCAACTCCATCCTGAGTCGCGGCGCCGGGCTCAATGCCATTGTCGTCGGACTGGTCATGACGGTCGCGGTACAGAGCTCCAGTATCACGACGTCGATCCTCGTCCCTCTGGTAGCCGCCGGTGTGCTCACACTGCGCAACGCCTTCCCGGTAACACTCGGGGCGAACCTGGGAACCACTGTCACCGCGCTGCTGGCTTCGGTTGCGGCTGAAAGCTCTGCCGCGCTGACAGTGGCGTTAGCCCATGTCACCTTCAACGTCCTCGGAATCCTCATCTTCTACCCGATTCCCGCGATGCGCGAGATCCCGCTCCGGCTTGCAGAGAGAACTGCGATTGCCGCGGTGAGAAACAAGGGACTTGTGCTTGCATATCTCGTGGGGCTTTTCATCGTTGCCCCGCTTGCAATACTCTTGATTGCTTAAGGAAGGAAGAAGCCGTGTTCTCGATTTTCAGAGATGCCGACCAGATGGAGGCGGCAGAAGAGCAGATCGTCGCGATGTTGGCGAGCTGTCAGGACACGTTCGACCTCGCCACTGGAGCTGTCTTCGGGGAGCTTGACGTCACAGAGTCGGGCAACCAGCTCGGCCTGATCGACCGTGACCTCAACAAGACCGAACGCGCAGTTCGCCGCGAGATGCTGGTTCACGGCACCGTCCGTGGCGCCGAGCTCGACCACGGTCTGATGATGGCCTATATGGCTGTCGCCAAGGACATCGAGCGGATCGGGGACTACTGCAAGAACATCTGGAATCTGGCTCAGATGGGCGTGGACCTGTCCACCGGAGACGACCGCGAAGAGCTGATGAGCCATCGGAAGCGTGTCACCTCCCTCCTCAAGGAAAGCCTCGAGGCATTCCGGAGCCAGGATACCGAGAAGGTCCACAGCCTGATCCAGGGTATCGATGCCGACACAACGCACTACGACGAGCACATTGTCGAATTCGTCAATTCGGACCTACCCGGGCGGGAGGCAGCTCCCCGGGCGCTGTTCTACCGTTACATGAAGCGAATCAGCGCGCATTTATCGAATGTGCTGACCTCAATAGTGATGCCCGTCGACAGGATCGACTTCTACAAGAAGTCGAAGGCAGTGGACTAGGAGCCCGGTCAACCGCGCTTCGCCACCACCCTGGTGACCAGAGCCCACCCGACGATGGTCCACGCGATGACAACCGCAAGTGATTGGCCAACGTCGGAGGCGAGTCCATCGGTCAGCCCGCTTCTGACCAGATTGGCCATGTGATAGAACGGCAGCACCCGATGGGCGACGGCCGACCAGTCGGGGAAACGGTCGATCGGGATCACGATCGGTGAGAACAACAACACCAAGAAGATCACGATGTTGGTGATCAGATTGGTGATTCGCGGCTCCGGTATTGCCAGAGACATGCCATACCCGACCGACGCTGCCATCAACGAGGCAAGCACAGCGTAGGGAATCACCACCCAGGCGAGATCGAGCTCGACCCCGAATCGTAGCGCGGCCAGCCACGTCGAGAGTAGAGCCACCGGAAGGGCGATCACGGTGAACACGGTGAAGGTCGCAGCGGCCGGGACCAAACGGG
>JBBDHT010000049.1:0-2869 GCA_040880765.1 Acidimicrobiia bacterium
GAGATGGAGTCGACGGGAAGACCATTCGAGGCGGCGGCGCGGCGAATCGACTCGGGCGTCGGTCCGTCGTAGATACAGAAAGTCTTCGTCTTGTCGCCAGCCACAAACGACCGGACCCAGGTCACCTGTTCATTGGAATTGTTTGACACGACTCCGGCGACCATCGTCGCGCCAGCTTCGTTCTGCGGAATCTCCAGACCGTCGGGAAAGCTTCTTTCGATCAGATACCTGGGCATTGCAGTCTCCTTGCTCGTTACGACCAGGCGTATCCGGGCCGTCTGTTGGCAAGGTATCTGCGTGAGAGAGCCGCTGAATCGGGGGGTGCCCCTAAGTTTGGCGACTCATCCCTCAGGTTTCAGCGTTCGGGCGATTGCCTCGCTTCGTGTGGTAACCTCGAGTTTGGCGAAGATTGCAGAGACATGGTGTTCAACGGTTTTTTGTGAGATGAAGAGCCGCTGGGCGATATCCCCGTTGGAGAGGCCAAGCGCCATGAGGCCGTATACCTCTGCCTGACGCGGTGTCAATCCTTCGGGGTTCTCCCGGGTAGCCTTGCGCGGACCTCTCGGAATCGAGTCGATGCCTTCGTCCCGCATACGGCTCCGCAACCATTGGCCTGCCGGCCTGGCGCCCAGGGAGTCGAATATTTCGAGCGCCTCGAACCTGGCCGGGGTGTCTCCTTCGCTCAACGCCAGCGCCTCTTTATAGGGGCAACCGATCCGGCGCCACTCGACTGCAGCGCCTTGCCAGTCACCGGTGATCATCATCTCGTAAGGGGCGGCAAGCCTCTCAGGAACTTCGTCGAGCCCTCCGACCCTCCACATCCAGTAGGAGATCTCCCCGCGTCCCCATACGGTGTCCGTGTCCAGCACCCGTTGCAGCGGCTCTTCGAGTACTTCGAAAGCCTTCTCGGGCTTGTTCTGCAGCCAGTACATCTCCGCGAGGGCGCACACGGGTGCCCAGATGTGTTGTAGCGCACCTTTTGCTCCGAGTTCGATCGCCTCGAGAAGCACCTTCCCTGCACCGGGGTCGCCCCTCCGGACCCGGACCCGGCCCAATGCCCCGAGGGCAGTGACCGGCGAGATCCGGGCTACCGACGGGTCATACGTGGCGACTTCCTCGGCAAGTGCGACGGCGTCGTCCCACTTTCCCTGCTCGCATTTGATTCTTGCCTTCCACGCCTTGTTGTAGGCGACGGCGTAATCCTCGTCTTCGGCTGTCCCGAGTTCGATACCTCTATCCAACCATCGCAGGGCACGCTCATATGCCTTGACCTCTCCGCCTCCGGTACCGAGCATCCCGTAAGCGGCGTGCTCGATCCTCGCCGCACCAACTCTCTTACCCAGATCAATGCTCTCCTCGATCAGCCGGAAACCATCTTCGACGTTGTTGTTGACGACTTCGAGCGTTCCCATGGTCAGTATCGACATGGCTTGCTCTGTCTCGAACCCGATACGCTCGGCCATGTCGACTGCCCTCCGGCAGTACGCCATTCCGGCTTCGTAATGACGGTCGAGCATCTCGTTGTGCGCACAACTCCGGAGTGACAGAACCAGCTCTTCGCTGTCACCGAGCCCTTCGAGGATCTCCAACGCCTTCTGGGCCTCCCTGTTGGAAGCCTCGGTCTTCCCGGCCATCCAGAGCGCCCGGCTGTGCGTTCGGTGGGCACGCCCGAGGAGAAGTGGGTCGTCGAGCTGGCGTGCGATTTCGAGCATTTCGACTGCGACTCCTTCGGCGGTGGCCTGGTCGTCGACTGAGTAGAGGGAACTTCGGTACTTATCGAGAAACTGGAATCGCTCCCGGGGTGGCATGGAACCGATGTGTGGGTAGGCCGCAGCGTAGAAACGGACTGCCTCGTGCTGGGACTGTCTCCTTGCCGCATCCGATGCGGCCGAAGGCGCATGCTCGCGAATCAGGCCAGGATCGCCTGTCTGTATGGCGTGGTGTGCCAGACGCGCCGTGTCGGTTGAAGGGGCAAGAACTCGGAGCATTTTGCGGTGATAATCCACCTGTCGCGGTTTTGGGATCGCATCCTCAACCGCCAGGCGTGCCAGTTCGTGGCGGAATCGGTATCCGCGTTCGTCTCCTACGAGGACTCCTGCATGAAGGGCTCGCTCGGCGGCGGAAGAAGGTGTCCCGACAAGCGCGTTGATATGCTCCGGTTCCATCGATCTCGGAGCGATCGATGCTGCCTCGACTGCTGCTCGTGCCTCTTCATCAAGTCTTCCGACTCGGGCAAGAACGGCATCCTGAACCGTGGGTGGGACTGAGCCTTCAGTGGCGAGAAGCTCGGTGACGTAGAAAGCGTTGCCTCCGGTCACTTCATGGATCCTCTCGGCGTCGACTAGGCGCTCGCCCGCGAGAGTGCGGATTGCCATCGTTGTCAACATCTCCACGGAGTGGCGATAGACATCAGGTTTGGTGAGGAGGTCACCGAGCACGGGCCTGAGTTGGTGGTCGGGACCGATCTCGTCACCTCGATACGTGGTCAACACGAGCGCCTTGCTCTTTCCGATCCGCCGCCCCAGGTAGGTGAGCATGTCGAGAGTGGCGGCGTCTGCCCAATGGATGTCCTCGAGAATCATCAGAATCGGGCGGATGCTGTGCTGTAGCCGTGTCAGAACCTCGGAAAAGATCTCGTACCGGTCCTCGATCTCAAGGATGTCGCCCAGCGCCGACTCGGGGTCGACAGCGATATCGAGCAGCGGACCGAGCGGGCGGGGCGTGGTCAGAGGGTCACACTGCCCGGCGAGAACGAGGGTGCTCCCGGGCGCTCTCTCCGTGAGAGCTCGGGCCACTGTGGTCTTGCCCGCACCCGCCTCACCGTCGAGAAAGACAAAGCTGCCCGATCCGCTCCCGGCGCGCTCAAGGT
>JBBDHT010000049.1:2969-22460 GCA_040880765.1 Acidimicrobiia bacterium
AAACCTTCATCGACGAGACTGGGCGCCACGTATTCGTTGTCAGCGGCTTCCCAAGCTTTGGCGGGGCACCAGTGGTAGATCGTTGCCATCGACAGATTGTGGTGGTGGTATCCCTTATCGGGGTGGATTCGCCAACAATTCACCGAACGGCAATGTGGTGTAAGCCTTCTGTTTACCCGAGCTGGTTTTAGTTGGTCGGGTCAGGTGATCGGGCCCATACTTCCTCCTTGGACCGGATCACGCTCGGCGAACCTGGGGTCGGGGCGGCTTACCACTCTTAGCCGCCCTTACCCGAAGAAAGAGACGGAGCTCGATGCCTTCTTTGCGTATGGTTGGAACATGTTCAACGACAAAGTAAGGGCAAGACTCGACCGGGAGCCGGTCATCTGGATGACGACGGTGCGATCGGATGGTCAACCGCAGACTTCGGTGGTGTGGTTTCTGCTTGAAGACGACGAAATCCTGGTCTATTCGAAGGACGGCACGATCCGTAACCGGAATGTGGAGACCAATCCGAAGGTGGCGCTGAACCTCGACGGTGACGGAAGGGGAGGAGCGGTGGTCACGATCGAGGGCACGTCGCGTATCGATTCCGCAGCACCAGCCGCAAAAGACCATCCGGCGTATCTAGGAAAGTACAAGGGCATGATCGAAGACAACGGCTGGACACCGGAGATCTTCAGCCGTGACTACCCGACGCCAATAAGAATAGAAGTCGAAAGGGTTCGGGCCTGGTGACACGGTTCAGCGCTGGCACTTCCAATCCTCGAAGTCGCGCCAATTTGTATCACCACTCTTGCTCGAGGCTCTATCCAGCAAGACGGTATGAAGGGAAGAAAAATGTTGCCTTACGAACAACTTCGGGCAATGAGTGAACAGAGAATGGACAAATACCGGGCCGACGCCGAGCGTTATCGGCTTGCCGAACGACCCGATCGGATCAGCGATCGTATGTTGGCTGCGGTGCAAACCGCACTTGATCGCTCCGGTCTACGCAGGGTCGGAGAGATCCTTGCCGGGACACAGAGTCGGCCGATCCAACCGGCGATCTGAATCCTCCTGCGGTCACCTGATGGCGACCGAGAGCGACAAAGAAGCAAACCTCCGGGTGCAAGCCCGGGGGTTTGTTCATCGCTCTGGCCGTCACCACGGCTGGCGGCGTTTCATTCCCTGGTCGCAGCCCTACAGCACCAACCCGGGGATGTCGGATGCCTTCGTCTGTCGGTCGGGCCACCACAGCAGTCCACCAAGGGCCTCATTCGGCCGGCGGCTGGCGTACGACCCGGTGGCGACGGCGGTGGCGAAAGAGGAACCGCTCCACTTCACCCATTCGCTCGGGTCCACACCGCTCGGGCTCACCAGGTCTGACCCGGGAGCTACTTCGTTGACCCACGGTCGTCCCGGGTAGGGGATCGGCGGGTTCGGAGTCGCCGTCGAGTTCGGATCCCACACCACCTGGATGCCGCCGTCGACCGCCGCGGCAACCGCCCGGACGTGTCCGAAGGCGCCGGGGAAGATGGGACTCATACTCGCCCGGTTGCCACCGGCAGCGAACACCGGGACCTCGCCCGGGAAGGAATTGCGCCACAGGTCGATCGCCAACTCCAACATCACCATCAGTGGGTCGCCCGAGCCACTGGAGGCGCCTCCGAGCGAGAGATTCAGAGCGGCCACATCACAGCGCTGCTCACGGAGGATTCTCACCATCCGGAATATGGCTTCGTACACGTGAAGTTCGGTGGTCGGGTCATCTCCCTCGTGGTGGTCTCTCGCGGGGATGTCGATGACGAATCTGTCGATCGGAATCCGCCGCGCCCTCAGGACGAGAACTGTGTGCTCTGGAGCGATGCGTCGGATGATGCCGGCGACAAAGGTTCCGTGACTCGCCCAAGGGCTTCTCACCCTCTCCCGATCCGACTCCGGGTGGATTCCGGATTCCAGCCAATCGGGAAGTTTCTCACCAACACCGGTGTCGATCACACCGATGATTCGGTTCGGACTGGGAGCGAAGATCTCTGGAAGTTTCCGCACTTTGGCAGGTTCCGGATCGGTCCCCGGCATCGCTGAAAGGTGGTATTGGGTCCCCAGGGCATGAATCGGCGAGGCTTTTATGCCGTTCTCGATCAGTACCGCCGATGCCGCTACCGGATCGCCGACGCCTCCGACGACGCCTACCGTTCTGAGTATCTGGGCCAGCACCTTTTCGTCGAAGTCGCTGTCGACCATCTCGATGAGGGCCTCCGGGCCCAGCACCTCACCATCGACCACATCCGCGGCCTCGTCTACTCGATTCGCGGCACAGGCGACCAGCCCGGGCAGATAATGACTTCCGTGTTGCTCGACGTCTACGGCCATGTTGCGCTCCTCGAATCGAAAGTGGGTTGCTGCCCCCCGGGGCTCCGGATTCAACTATACGTAAGGGGATGTGCCGGATGCTTCTGGAGCGGAATTGAGTGACAGAGCCCGCTCCCGGGAATGGCTGGCGCGCGCCACGGCGGACCCGGCGCAGGTCGCCGCCGATGCGGGAAGGGGACTCGAGACAATTGCAGATCCTGATGCGAGGTCGATAACCCTGCGTGCCTTGAGCATCACTGCCCGCAGCGTGGGGACGCTGGAGGAGTCGGTCAGCTACGCACGGGGCGCTTCGGAAGTAGCCAACGATCCAACCCTCCGGCTCGAGGCGTTGGGGACGATGGCAGGGTCGATGGCGATGGCCGGTGATGTCCCGGGGGCTCTCGACGTGCTCGACGGGGCTGCAGCCGAAGCCGATGGGCTTATCGCCGCCCAACTCGAGTTCCAGCGGGGTTTCGTGTTGACCATGACGGGTGAGTACGAACGCGCCCTTCTTGCCTACGACCGGGCACTACCCGCCTTTCGGCTGGCCGGGAGATCGGACTTCCTTGCTCAAGTCCTGCACAACCAGGGTTTCATCTACACCCATACCGGGAGGCTTGCCGAAGCAGAGAAAGTACTCATCGAAGCGCGCCAGCTCGAGGAAGCCAGTGGCCGGCTGCTGGAGATGGCCGGGACGGATCACAACCTTGGTCTGCTCGCCTCCTATCGAGGAGATATCCCGGAGGCGTTGCGGAGACTCACGCTGAGCGACGAGGTCTATATGCGGCAGAGCGGCGACGAGGTTCCCCGGCATGTCAACCGATGCGAGATCCTTCTCTCCGTAGGCCTTTTCAGCGAGGCTCTAGACCTGGCAACTCGGATCGCGACGGGAGCCAAGGCGAAGGGGAGGGCCGAAGACGAAGCCGATGCGTTGCTGGTGGCAGCGCGGGCAGCACTGCTCGCCAGCGACCCGGAGCGTTCGATGGGGTTGGCACGGGCGGCTGTCGATCGGTTCAAAAAGCAGGAACGCGAGGTATGGGCCACTCAAGCCGAGCTCGCCCTGGTAGAGGCGACCTATGAGAGCGAAGGAGCGTCGGTGGAACTACGTGATCTCGCCCGTCGGGTGGCGGCCGACCTCGAGTCCAAACGGTTCGGTGTTGCTGCCACTCGGGCCCGTATTCTGGCCGGCCGCATCGCGGTCGATCTCGACGATCTTGCCGCCGCCACTGAGGATCTGACGGTTATTGCCGACCGTCGGACTGGCCCGGCCGAGTTGAGAGTCCAACACTGGCAAGCGACGGCGATGCTCCGGATGGCGAGCGGTGACACCCGGGGTGCCGATGCTGCAGCTCGGGCCGGTCTCGATCTTCTGGACGCATACCAGTCGGGTCTCGGCGCCAGTGATCTCCGATTCGGGATCGAACGGCAGGGAGTTGACCTGGGTTCGCTCGGCCTGAGACTGGCCGCAGAGTCGGGGAGCCCGCGTCGACTGTTCCGCTGGATGGAACGGACCCGGGCCCGCGCCCTGCGATATTCACCGGTGGTTCCAGACGAGGGCGACCCGGAGCAGGGAGTTCTTGCCGAACTGAGACAGTTGAGTGCCGAGCTGCGTGATCCGGAGAACCGCGACGACCCCGACCTGGTGCGAAGAGAGCGCCGTTTGCAGGAGGAACTGCGCCGATCGAATCGGGTACGCCGCTCCGATTCGATCCGGAGTGTCGACTTCAATCTCGACGTGCTCGTTGCCGCTCTCGAAGATCGGGTGCTGCTGGAGCTCGGCGCCGTTGACGGCCGACTGGTTGCCGTTCGCGCCGCAAACGGGCGGTTCACAAAACATGAGATCGGCGACGCCGCAACCATCGAAAAGGAATTGGGGCGACTCCGGTTCGACATGCGCCGTGCGACACGGATGCGGCGTGACCCGATGGCAGTGCGCGCCGCCGTGGATGGTTTCGGCAAGATGGTGTTGGGTGGTCTCCGAATTGATGGCGACCAAGTGGTGCTGGTCCCGTCCGGTCCTCTCATGGCTGCTCCCTGGGCAGCGCTTCCTTCCTTGGCGGGGAGGACACTCACCGTCGCTCCGTCAGCTGAGATCTGGTGGCGGGCCAACCGGCGAGACGTGTCGGGTAAGGAGACTGTCATTGCCGCCGGGCCCGATCTGGAGAATGCCTCGGGAGAGATAGCGGCACTGAGAGGGCTTTATCCGACGGCCACCGTGCTCCAAGCCGACGACAGCGCCGAACGCTTTGGTGCTGCCGTCAGGGGGGCTGGTGTCGCCCACGCCGCCTGCCACGCTTCCTTCGAGGTAGACAACCCGATGTTCTCCTCGCTCCGTCTCGGTGATGGCGACTTCAACATCTACGACCTGGAGCGTCTCCATCAACCGCCGGATCTGATGGTGTTGTCGGCGTGTGACTCGGGTTACACCGACACCCGCGCCGGGGACGAGCTGACCGGGCTGACCTCGGCCTTGTTGAGTATGGGGTCGAAATCGGTGGTGGCAAGTGTCGGTTTGGTCCCCGACTCGGCGGCGACTTCCGAGCTGATGGTTCGCTTCCACCGCGGCCTGATCAACGGCGCCACACCCTCCCAAGCCCTTTCCGCCGCCCAACGAGATTCCCTCGACACCCCCGACGGCTACATCGCGGCAGCCTCCTTCCTCTGCATGGGCGGGGCCTAATTACTCGTTCCTAATGCATGAGCTATCAAATGTGATTACCTGGGCATACAGAAGGCATAGGTTTCGGGTGGATTCCTGTTTCTGGATCGGTACGATCCATCCCATCGAAGACGTGTCCCATGGCGAATTGCTTCTACGGGCCGCCGCGGGGGAGCGGGAGGCTTGGAACGCTCTCGTGGAGAGGTTCGGCCAGATGGTGTGGTCGGTGGCACGAAGCTTCCGGCTGGACGAAGCGGCCGCATCCGACGTCGCCCAAACGGTGTGGTTGAGGCTGATCGAGAACATCGACAAGATCCAGGATCCGGAGCGTCTCCCCGGGTGGCTGGCCACTACCTGTCGTCGGGAGGCACTACGGGTCATCAAACTTGGCGAGCGGGCCGTACCCAGTGACTTCGAATACGACATCGAAGACCCCTCCCCATCACTCGAGTCGATGATGATCGAAGATGAGGAGAGCCGCGAAGTTGTGACGGCCTTCCGGGAGCTGGATGAGGACTGTCAACAGCTGCTCCGGCTAATGACTGTCGAGCCGGCTTTGAGCTATGAGGAGATCTCAGAAGCAACCGGCCGCCCGGTTGGAAGTCTGGGACCGACCCGGGGGCGCTGTGTGGAGAGGTTGAAGGCGGCGATTTCTCGTATCAGGAGAGGGTCAGGTGGCTCTGTTGAGTGAAGGAGGTGAATTCAGATGACTGATTCGACCAGGGACAACGAAATTATCGAGATTCTCCGGAGGGGCCTGCACCAGGGTGACCCGGTTCCATCGACGGTATCTGAATTCGCTGACGCACTTTTCACATGGCGCGACATCGACGCCGAGCTCGCCGAGCTCACCTTCGATTCGGTAGATGAAACTACCCCGGCCGGTGTGCGTTCTACGTCGACCGCACGGATGATCTCTTTTGAAGTAGGCCGTTGGACCATCGACCTCGAGTTCAACCCGGCAACGGGGCTTCTCATGGGTTCGGTATCACCAGAATCACCTCTCACCGTTGAGCTCCACAGTCGTGGGGCTCATTTCGCGGTTGACCTCGACGACTCCGGCCACTTCGAGTTCGAAGGGGTCGATGCCGGGCCCGCGAGCCTGGTGTTCCGCTTTGATGACGGCGAGATGATCAAGACCAGTTGGATAGTTCTCTGAGTTTCTCGTATCAGGAGTCGACGATGGCCCTCTTCACCAGTAGAACCGCCAGAAAGGCGGACGCGACACAGGAGTGGGAGATGCTTTACATGTCAAACGCAAGAGTCTCCCGTCGGGCCCGGCGGTGGGCTTATGCAAACCGCCCGTACGAATCGATCGACAACCCGGTCAAGAGGTACTTGGGCAACAAGCTTCCCGTCGGCAAACGCTTACGGGTTTCGAGATTCCGTCGGGCATTCGGTAGCGGGAGACTGCGACCGGCCTTCTAATCGAAGGGAGAAATGCTCCGGGGGGAGCATACCGACGGAGGGTCAGGCGAGGGCTTAGAGGGGAGGCACCTGACCGGGGGAGGGGCGACGGAGGCGAAGAAGGACCACGAATCGTGGTCCTTCTTCTTTTGTTCCCCCAGAGCCGAAGCCGAATGGAGGAAAGGTCCTGCCGGCCCGAAAGGGCCGGGAGGTAAGGAGGACTGAGACTCTCCAAGGTGAGAGGGGACGCGTCGAGAGCACGGTCCAAGAAAACTCCCCACCCTCCCCTCCGACTTGTCGGCCAGAGGTACTCCATCCGCAGCGAAGGGAGATTCGCAAGGTGTAAGCCCTCACGGGAACCGCTCTGTCGTCTTGGGCGTCCAAGCTGTAGACGGAGTTTGAGGAGATGCAATGAATCGGAAACTGAAAGCCATCGGCCTGGTGGCCGCCATGGCCATGACCGTGGCCTCTTGTTCACCGGAGTCTTCCACGGGAGCGACCGAAACCTCTCGTCCTGTCGATACCACCCCACTCGCCGCACCGTCCCTGGTCGCCTTCGATGCCTGCGACTCGTTCCTCGACTATGTGAAGACGAACGCCATCGAGCGGGTCGGCCCGTATGGTCTTGGTGACCCGTTCCATGGTGGGTGGGGCGGTCGGATGTTTGCCGAAGATGGAGCCGAGCAGGCAGCCTCAGAGCCGTCGTCGAATGGGAGCCAGAGCTTCTCTGAAACCAACGTCCAGGTCGAAGGTGTCGACGAGCCTGACATCGTCAAGACCGACGGGGAACGGATCGTCCTCCTCTCCGAAGGCGTGCTGATCGTTGCCGATGTCACCGATGATGAGCCCCGCGTCACAGGTCGGCTGCATCTCGGCAGCCGTAGCGTCCAGAGTTTGTTCCTTTCCGAAGACCGCGTCCTCCTCTTTGGGTCGCTGTGGACTGCCTACCACCCTCTTGTCTCCCCGGACGCCGCCTTCGCCCCGCAGTATCAGTCGCCTTCGATGGAACTGGTGGAGGTCGACATCAGCGGCGAGCCCGAGATCGTCCGGTCGATAACCATCGACGGTCAGTTCATCTCCGGGCGGATGGTCGGTGACACTGTGCGTCTCGTCTCCACTTCGGGCCCGGTGGGTTTGGAGTGGAGCTTCCCCGAAGGTACCGGTCTGCGTGCCGAGCAACAGGCGATCGAGGAGAACAAGGAGATCATCCGCCGTTCGACGCCTGACAACTGGATTCCCTACTACATCGTGTCTGACGCCAACGGCCGGACGACCGACCAGGGAACCCTCTTCGAATGCACCCGGGCTTCGCACCCCGAGGAATTCGCCGGCCTCAACATGCTTTCCGTGGTCACCATCGACCTTGGCCAGGGTCTCGAGGTGATCGACTCCACCGGCGTTCTCGCCAATGGAGACACGGTCTACTCCTCGCCCGGCAGCCTCTATGTAGCCACCCAAAACTGGGATGCGTGGCAATGGAGGCTCGAAGGTCTCGCCGAGAACGAGCCCGAGACGGTCACCACTGACATCCACAAGTTCGACATCAGTGATCCCACACTTACCACTTACCTGGCGACGGGGACGGTCGAGGGATATCTACTCAACCAGTTTGCGATGGACGAGCATGACGGCCACCTCCGTGTCGCGTCGACCACAAGCCCATCTTGGTGGGGATCAGAGTTCGAGTCGGAGTCGATGGTCACGGTCCTGGAAGATGATGGCGCGAGTAATTTGGCTGAGATCGGGAGAGTCGATGGCCTGGGTAAGACCGAGCAGATCTACTCGGTCCGCTTCATGGGTGACATGGCCTACGTGGTGACCTTCCGTCAGATCGACCCGCTGTACACCGTCGACCTCTCCGACCCGACCAGCCCGCAAGTGGTCGGGGAGTTGAAGATCCTCGGCTACTCGGCATACCTCCATCCGGTGGGAGACGGACTGCTGCTCGGCATTGGCCAGGACGCGACCGACACCGGCCAGGTGCGAGGGACGCAGGTTTCGCTCTTCGATGTCAACGATCCGGCCAACCCAACCCGCCTCGACCAGATCACCTTGAGTGAAGGCTCGAACTCACAGGTCGAGTACGACCACCACGCCTTCCTCTACTGGGAGCCGACCGGGCTGGCAATGGTCCCGGTGCAGCAGTGGTTCTGGGACGAGGACAAAGACGATGTCTTCTTCGGTGCTGTCGGATTCAGCGTTAGCGACGGAGATCTGGCTGAGGTGCGAAGGTTCGCCCATCCCGGTGGCGAGAGCCAGGAGTGGGACTGGCGTGCCCAGATCACCCGGTCGATCGTTATCGGTGACCGGCTCTACACGATTTCGAACAAGGGGATCATGACCAGCGATCTGGTCACCCTTGACGAAATCAGCTTCCTCGGGTTCTGACAATACGAACCCCGGCGACCCTACTTCGGTGGGAATTCGCATCGGGTTCATGATTCTTTTCCTCTTCGTTTGTCCTCGCGGAGTAGGTTCGGCAAGAACACCAAGGAAGGAATCATGCGAAGGCTCAGCCTCCTCATTGCAGTTTCGATGTTGGTCGCCACCCTCCCCGCTGTCGCCGTGGGCGACCACGCCAATTCAGTTCGGTTCGCCACGTTCAATGCCAGCCTGAACCGGTTCAACGAGGGCGATCTGGCCAATGACCTGTCGACCCCGGACAACGCACAGGCGAAAGTGATCGCCGAGATCATCCAACTGACGCGACCAGAGGTCTTGTTGATCAACGAGTTCGACTTCAGCGAGGAGGCGGCAGACCTCTTCAGGGAGAACTATCTCGAGGTCTCCCAGAACGGGGCAGATCCGATCGAGTATCCCCACGCCTTCATCGCTCCCTCCAACACCGGTATTCCGTCCGGTCACGACCTCAACAACGACGGTGTTGTCGGCGGGCCCGACGACGCCTTCGGATTCGGGTTCTTCCCGGGCCAGTTCGGCATGGTGGTCTACTCCCAGCACCCGATCGGTGAAGTTCGCACCTTCCAGGAATTCCTGTGGAAGGACATGCCCCGTGCTCTCCTCCCCATCGACCCGGCTACCGGTGATGGCTGGTACTCCCCCGAGGAACTGGAGGTCTTCCGGCTCAGCTCGAAGAGTCACTGGGATGTCGAGATCGAGGTCGGGAGACGGGACATCCACTTCCTGGTGAGCCACCCCACACCCCCGGTGTTCGACGGTGCCGAGGACCGAAACGGACGCAGGAACCACGATGAGATTCGATTCTGGGCCGACTACGTCCACCCGGGGCGCAGTCACTACATCTATGACGACGAGGGTGTGTATGGCGGCCTCGAGAGGGGTTCGGCCTTCGTGGTCGCCGGAGACCAGAACTCCGACCCTCACGATGGCGATTCGATACCCGGATCGATCCAGCAGCTGCTGAATCACCCCCTGATCATCGGCCGGTTCGCCCCTTCCTCGACCGGTGGGGTATGGGCGTCGGAGACGCAGGGCGGCGCCAACGAGACCCATCTCTCCGATCCGGCAGAGGACACAGCCGACTTCTCCGACACCGCTCCCGGCAATCTGAGAGCCGACTACGTCTTGCCCAGCAAACATCTCGGAATCGCCCACTCAGGTGTGTTCTGGCCGGCGGAAGGCGAACCGCACTTCGAGTTGACCGGGGTCTTCCCCTTCCCCAGTTCGGACCACCGGCTGGTCTGGGTTGACGTGACAATGGGGCGCAGATAGCAGATATGCGAAAGCCCCGGAGCGGAGGAAAGATGCTCCGGGGCCCTCAGCCCCCAGTTGCCAGACAGTGTCAACCGTTCTGGCGTTGTCGGTCTGACACAGAAGAAGAGCGCGCTAGGCCGAACCTGATACAAGAATTTTCAGAAATCGTGGTCAGACCGTGTCAGGCCTCCGAGCCGTCCTTCATCTGGTTGTAGATACCCCAAAAGAGGCTGAGGCCACCGACGACGAAGAGGCTCGTGGTCACCACGTAGCTTTCGCTCGAGTTCGCGCTGGTGTAGGTGCTCAATGCGATGAGTCCTCCCACAGCCACCATGCCGATTCCCCACTGCAAGGGTTTGTTATCTGCGATGTGCATGCCCCTACTCCCTTCGAGGTCAAGCTAGGCCGCAGCCTTCTGGAATCCAATAGTCCCGGTGACTCAGTTCGGGCGGCAAATGCAGATCAATAGGATCAGATCTAGTGCTCGAGGAGGGACGACTGATGCTGGAAGAACGAGTTGACCGGTTGGAAAAATGGCTGCTGGAGGCGGAGGACGACCTAGGAGCCCGCTTGGTGGAGACCGGGTTGGCCCGAGCTGGACTACCGGTGCAGGCCCGGGAGGCGAACAAGATCGCTCACAAGTGGGAATTCAGACGGAATCGGAGGAATCGGGACGAAGAACCTTCCTGTGGTCATGCACTCGGCGAATTGTCAAGGACGGCAGCGCCACTAATTTCCAGCCGTAAGATCAGCGGGCCATGTTGCCGATTCGAGACGCAAACCCCACCCGGATCACACCCTGGGTGACCGTGCTGCTCATTGCCGCATGTGTGTACACCTTCTTCGCCTTCCAGAGCCAGAGCAGCCCTGCCGAGGGAGTCGAGTTCCTCTACCAGCGGGCGGCGATTTCGTGTGAGATCCTCAGCGGTGAACCGCTGACGTTACGGGAGATCAACCAGGACGTCTGTGAGTCGGGTGGGGACACCGCGGTATTTCCGGACAAGCAACCTCTGTTGTCGATTCTCACTTCGATGTTCCTCCACGGAAATCTCGCGCATCTCCTCTTCAACATGTGGTCATTGTGGATCTTCGGGAACAACGTCGAAGAGGCCTTCGGACACTTCAGATACATACTGCTCTATGTAGTTGGCGGAGTTGTTGCAACTTTCGCCTTCGTCCTGGTCAACGCCGATTCGACGATACCGCTGGTGGGAGCGTCGGGCGCAATTGCCGCCGCGCTCGGTGCGTACGCCGTGCTCTTCCCAGCGCATCGCATCCTCACACTGGTGGGATGGTTCTTGATTCCTTTGCCGGCTGCGCTTTTCCTCGGCTTTTGGTTCTTCGCCCAGTTCGGCCTGGGGGGAACCAACACTGCGTGGGAGGCCCACGTTGGCGGTTTCGTGTTCGGTCTCGTGGTGGCGCTGGTCTTCCGTCGCTCTCTCCTGCGTCGGGTCTCGCTCGCGTGACGGGCCTGTTTTCTCGGCGATTGTCACTGGTCCCCGCTCGTACCCGGCTCGTCCTCGAAGAACTTCTCAGACTTGAGGCGGCGTTGCTCGCTTTGGGACTTCCTGAACTCTGACGTTTCGTGGCTCATGCTGGCAAACATCGCTCTCGATCCTTCTGCCGACTTGTTCCACTGCTTGGTGCTGCCCATAGCAATATTCATCCGCTCGCCCTCGGCGAAGGTCGACTCGTCCGAGCCGAGAAACACGAAAGTCCATCCCAGCTTCTTCCGTGCTGCGATGAGGCGGGCAAGGGTCTGGCCGTCGAACTCCATGCTGGCGTTCTCGAAGCCGTCGGTGACGATCAGCACCAGCTGATCTTCGATTGGCTCCCCGGCGTCGGCCCGGGTCCCGATCTCACCGTCGATGCGGGCGATCATCCGGCCCACGGCGTCCCAGAGCGGTGTGTTACCTCTCGGGATGTACCGGTTCGGGTCGAGGTCGGCTACCCGGTCGAGATCCTCGCCGGCGACGAGAACCTCGAAAGGATCTCCTCCGTCGAACTGGACCAGCGTGATCCTGGCTTCGCCGTCCTCCTTGCGCTGCTGTTCGAGGAAGGTGTTGAAACCTCCCACGATGTCGTCGGCGATCGATGCCATCGAACCCGATCGGTCGAGGATCACCGAGATGTGGACCGGCGTGGTGTTGCTCATTGTCGTTTCCCCCTTGATTGGTTATCTGTTTGCCGCTCGAAGACTCGGTGGGTGCTCGGCGGCCGGTAGCTCCCGAACGCTTTCGTCGATCGGGATGATCTCGGCGTCGATATCCTCGCCGCGGAGCTCCCCGATTCGGGTCAGGGCCGGCGAAACCCGTCCTGTCCACGATCCGACCACTCCGTTGAAGGCGCTGACCGTTCGTCCCAACGACTGACCAACACCGCGGAGGTGACCCACGAAGGTCCCCATCCTGACCTGGAGCTCTTTTGCCTGGGCGAGGATTTCGTCTGCCTGCTGGATGGCGCGGTGCTCCTTCATCAGCGATCCGATGTTCATCAGCACGGCGAACAGGGCGTTGGGCCCGGCAACGATGACGTTCACCTCCATGAGACGCTCCAGCACCTCGGGGTGGGCGGCGATTGCCGCCTCGTAGACCGCCTGGGAAGGCAGGTACATCACGACATAGCCGCCCGAAGCGAGGTCGGCGTAGTCCTTCTTGATGAGGTTCTTACCCACTGCTTCCAGCTCTGTGCCCTGGGCCTGGAGCAGCCGATTGCGAGCGTGATCGTCTTCGCATTCGAGTGCTTCGAGATAGCGGGCCTGGGGGAACTTCGAGTCGATGACCACGTCGCAGCCTCCCGGGATGTGGACCACCGCGTCGGGACGGCGGCCGCCTCCGTCGAACTGGGTGGTGAAGTCTCGGTCTTCGACCAATCCACCGTGCTCGAAGATGCGGGCCATCGAGATCTCTCCCCAGTTGCCACGCTGGCGGTCGTTGGTGAACAGGCCGGTGATGGTCTTCATCTGCGACCCGATCCCGGCGAACTGGGCGCTGAGGGCCGACTCTCTCGAAGTGACCGATTCCTGAAGGGCGGCGAGTTTGGAGTCGAGTTGGGAGACCTTCTCCTCCATCGCACCCTCCCTGCCGGCCAGCAAAGTCTTTAGCTCGGCCATCGTGTCGACCTCGGGGGTCGCGGTCCTGGTGTTTGAAACCGCGCGCGCCCGTCCCTTGAGGGCCACGGCCAGTGCGATAAGGCCGAGCCCGACGAGCCCGCCCACCACTATCAGGGCAATCATCTCAACAGTCATATCCATCCTCCACTTCCTTCACCACCAGTATGAGAGGAGGGTGTGACAGATTCTGTTTGCCAGGCAGAAATGCCCGGATTGCCCATCGTTTACGGGACTTAGGCCCCTATTGACAGCTCGGCGATGCCCCTATCTTCATGAAGGACTGTTTTCAACCAAGGAGCGCAATGACCCCTTACCACTTCAGCCTCACGATCCGCGAGACGTTCGACGAAGCCGTCACCCGGACCCGGGAGGCGCTTGCCGAGCACGGTTTCGGCATTGTCAGCGAGATCGACATGGCGGCCACCTTCAAGGAGAAGCTCGGGGTCGACCATGAGCCCTATCTGATCCTCGGGGCCTGCAATCCCGGTTTCGCCTTCCAGGCAGTCGCCCACGAGCCGTCGATCGGTGTGTTGCTTCCATGCAACGTCGTCGTGCGCCAGGCCGAGGACAACCGGGTGATGATCGACTTCATGGACCCGTCAGTGATGTTGGACCTGGTCGGTGAGAAGAGCGTGCACAACGTCGCCGAAGAGGTCCGGACCCGGCTGGAGATGACCCGGGATGCTATCGCAGTCGGATCTCGCACCGTGCCTGCCGCCTGACCGACCCTCAACTGGACTACCGGAACCACCATGGTTTCGGCTCCTGGGCCAGGTTCCAGTGGACATGGCGTGTCGTTGTGAAGCTCTCCAGCGCCTCGAGGCCGAGTTCGCGGGCGTCGCCGCTGGCGCGATTGCCGCCGAATGGGGCGGCCAGATTGTCGACTACGGGGTCGTTGACCCAGACGGTGCCCACGTTGAGTTCCCGGTAGGCACGTTCGACACGGGTCGGGTTTTCGGTATAGACGCTGGCGCCCAGCCCGTACGGTGTGTCGGCGGCGAGAGCGAACGCCTCGTCGTCAGAGGAGAAAGCCATGACCGGGAGCACCGGCCCGAAGGTCTCCTCCCGCATTACCCCCATCTCGTGGTTGACGTCGACGAGAACCGTGGGTTCCATGAAGAAGCCGGGGCGGTCGAGCGCCGACCCTCCGGCCACCACCCGTGCCCCGGCGGCGACCGCCGATTCGATTTCGCCGAGCACTTTGCGGCGCCGGCCCTCGCTCCGCATCGGCCCCACCTGGGTTGTCTCCTCAAACGGGTCGCCCACGGCGATCGATCCGGTGACCCTCACCACCTCATCGACGAAGTGGTCGTGGATTGATTCGTGGACATATACCCGTTCGGTGGAGGTGCAGACCTGTCCGGCGTTCAGGAACGAGGCCCACGCCACCGCCTCGGCGGCGATGGCAGGGTCGGCGTCGGCGAAGACAATGGCCGGATCTTTCCCGCCCAGCTCGAGGTGGGATGGCTTGGTCGCTTCGGCGCAGAGCACCCCGAGTCTGCGGCCAACTTCGGTGGAGCCGGTGAACGCGATCATGTCGACGGCGGGGTCGGTCACCAGGCCCTCCCCGATGGTCTTCCCGCTTCCGAGGACGGTGTTGACCACTCCCGGAGGAAGGGTGGCGGCGAAGATCTCGGAGAGCACCATCAGCGAAAGTGGAGTCTCCGAAGCGGGCTTTATCACCACGGTGTTACCCACGGCCAGCGACGGTGCCACCTTGAACACCATCAGGAGCAACGGGTAGTTCCACGGGACGAGACAGCCAACCACCCCGTAGGGAGCCCTGAGCACCAGGGAGAGTTGTCCGGGATCGTTCGAAGGGGCGACTCTTCCCCCGAGAGCTCGCGCCAGTTCGGCATACATCCGGAAGAGGTCGACTGCCATGTCGACATAGAGACGATTGCGGGTCAGAGGGCGTCCGGTCTCGTGGGTGAGCGCATCGGCAATCCGTTCGCCTTCCGCCCGGATGCGGTCGGCGACGGCGTGTAATGCCCGGCTCCGCTCCGGCTGGGCAAGTGCGTACCACGAAGGCTGGGCCCGCCCGGCGGCAGCCGTGGCCCGGGCCAACTGATCTTCACTCGAAGCGTGCAAGGCGGCGTAGGTCTCGCCTTTCGCCGGGTCCACAACGTTGAATTCGGGCCCGTCGCCGGCGATCAGGTCGCCGTTGACTAGTAGATGGTCTGGAATGCTCACCCACCGATGTTACGCACCGAGATTGGTGAATAATCGTCGTAGCCTGGGTTCATGCGGATCGGCAACCTGCTGATGATTCTCGGTGCAGCGGTTCTGCTGGTCGGGGCCCTGGTCCGCTACGCCCCGGGGTTGTTTGGATGGTTCGGTCATCTGCCCGGAGACATCCGCATCGAGAGTGAGAACTCGCGTGTGTTCATCCCGATTACGTCGATGATTGTGGTCAGCGTTGGCCTGACCTTGATCGTCAATGCGGCTCGTTCGTTCTTCGGCGACCGGTGACAGGGCCGGGTCTTCTCATCCCTCGAAGTGAGCGCGCCGTGGTCCCGAAACCTCCGACCCTGGATATCTCGCGACCTGTTCGCCAATCCACGCGGCCCAGTGTTGGGTCAGGGCGTCGGTGTCTCCGTGGGGCTGGATCGGTTTTCCGACTACGACGCGGACCTTCGCCCGGCGGAGACGGTTGTCCAGGCCAAATACCCGCCCGGTGCCGATCACGGCCACCGGGACGAGTGGAACCCCGGTCCGCTTCGCCAACCAGGCTGCGCCACGCTTGGGGGTGAGGGTGCCCCAATGTGAGACCCGGGTCGATTCCGGGAAGACGGCTACCACTTCACCGGAATCGAGGGCGTCCAGTGCGGTCCGCAGGGCGCCAATGGGTAGCCGGTGTCGTGGTAGCGGGATGGCCCCGAATCCTGTGATCAACCAGGTCAGCAGCCCGTTCACATCGAAGAGGTCCTCCAGGGCGAGGAAGCGGATGGGCAGGCCAAGCGCGGCACCCACGGCAGGTGGGTCGAAATGGGAGTAGTGATTGGCAGCTACCACGTACGGCGGTTCGGGCAGTTCGGCCTCTTGTTCGACCTCGAATGAGAAGGCGGCCCGGGCCGTACCGCGGATCACCGGCCGTCCCACCCGCCAGAGGATCGACCCCCGGGAAAGCTGGGGTATTTTCACGCCGCCAAATTAGATGCCAGAGCGATGCTCGGCGAGTTCGGAGACGGGCGCAATTTCGATCAGGGACGCTCCCGGAGATCGCCGCTCAGGGTGAGCCTGTGATCCTGCTCGAACTTACCCGGCGCGGAGGGCGGGATGGTCGGACCTGGCGATGCGAGGGTCGTAGGTTGCGCCACAGCAGAAGCACTCGACATACTCCTCGACAACCCGGCCCGGTAGCACCGGCACCGAGAACAGGGTGTGCCAGTTGCGGACCCGGTGGCTGGAATAGGCGCGTTCGGTCTGCTCGACCGGGCACCGGAACAGGCCGCTCGACACAGTCCGTGTCACCGGATGTTCGCCCCAGATCGCACCCATCTTCGGAGCTCGAATCTGAGTTGGGGTCCGGTTCGGTGTCATACATGTTGATCGACACTTCTTGTCCACCGTATGAGTTTTCGGGATAGGTCGCCAGACCCAAACCGGGGTACAGGCCGGTCGCCTCCTGCCGGACCGTTCTGTGAGTGTTCGCGGACACCGTGTGTCTTCAAACCCTCACAGAACGGTTGGTCGGCGCGCCCGCGGTCCCCTTCAGGCCTCAGCGGCTTTGCAGGGCGTCGAGGGCGACGGCGACTGAGGCAGCGACCCGCAAGTCGAGTTGTGGGTCCGGGACTGTGACCGTGTATTTGTCGCGGATCGTTTTCTGGCGTTCGCTGGTGAAAACCGTGGCTCCGGTCTCGTCGACGAAGTCGAAGTGGAAGATGAATGGCACCCAGACCTCGCCGACGACAGGGATGAAATCCCAGATCCGACGGAGAATGGCCACCCAGGGGCGGCGTTCCTGGCCAATAGCGTTCACCGTTCCGTATGACAGCCGCCAGGTGGAGCGAATCAGGCTGGCGCCGAACTCCTTCTTGAAGTACCCGATCGCCTGTCCGTTCGAATCGAAGACATCGTGCTCGGCCCGCACATCGAGACCCTGACGAGCCTTGAAAGAGAACAGCGCCTCAGACTTCGACTGATCCCGATAGAAGGTGACGTGCTCCTTGAACGACATCCGCTTCTGCTGCGCGAAGGCGATGACGTCGCCTTCTCCGCCCGCCTCATTCGGGGCGACGATCTCGTAGCGGTTGACCATGAGGGTGATCTTCTGGCGGACAAAGAATTTCGGAAGATGAGTAGGGAGCATGCCGGCATCGTAGATGGAATCCAGGCGTGTTCGTCGATGGCCAGCGTTGGTTTGTATACTCCATCGCTCGTGTCACTAGGGGAGGCTCAGATGAAACCGAGGATGATCGCCGTGCTCGCGGTGCTGGCAATGGTCCTAGCCGCATGCGGGGGTGCCGACGACGTCGTACCCGTGCCCGGGGCAGACCAGGCAACGGTTCCGGGCGAAGACGACCAGTCCGAGCCTGGAACATCGGACCAGGGCGACACCGGGGACGCCGGCACGAGCGGGTCGGACGAACCGACTCCAGAAGCCTCGGGTCCGCTCGGCGAGAACATGATCCGGATCGGCGACCAGACCTGGGAGAGGACCCTACCGATGACCACCGGTCAGTGTTTCCTCTATGAGGATGATGGGACCCTCCCCGACAGCGGCAATGCCTGGGGAACTCTCGACGGTGAAGAGGATCTTCGATTCGCCGCCAGGTACAGCCAGGACGGCACCTTCGAGTCGGAGGTCAACAACAATGAGGACATGTACTGGGGGTCAGGCCCCCGGTTCGGGGAAGATGACCTGGTGATCGAGCTCGACTTCGAGAATCAAACGATCAGCGGCAGCGGCACATTCATCTTGCTCAACACCGGTGAGCGGGCGATGGGCTCGTTCCAGTTCACCTGCGAACCCGATGAGTAGGTCAATTCGTCTTGCCCATACCGGCAGCCTGGGCTCATCTATGACGCTGCTGAGCTTGTATTTAGACCAATGGATCGTATAGCCCGCCTCCTAATCCTGCTGGCACTGGTGGCCCTATGTGGCGCGTGCACATCCGATGGCGAGGTCGACCAACTCGACGATACGATCTCCGAGGACACCAAACTCGCAAGCGATCCCGACCCGTCGGCGTGCGGACGTGCCGATTATCCCTGCAGATGGGCAGACGTCGACCCGGCGGTGCAAGCGCGCGAAGACGAGTTAGCCGCTGGAATCTCGGAGATTCTTGAAGAGGGAAATCTCAAGCAGGCCTACGAGTGGGTCGAGAGTCAGGACGACGTCGTCGAGGCCCACCTTGAGGAAACAATGGTGGTTTTCCGCCTCGCCGGTGGGATGCCACATGTGACCGTCGAGCCTCTTGTTGGCGAGGCGGAACCACCCACGGCTGTAAATGCTCAGCTGATTTCGCACGTAGTCCAAACCCCACCCTTCGGTGTCGTGGGCGTGGACACCGACCGTGAACACCCCCAGAATCATAAGCGGGCCTTGTTCCTGCAGCCATACCAGTGGCAAGGTCTGACCATGGATCACTTTGCAGGCGAGGAGAGCGTGGCGATTCTCAAGGAGATTCCCGACTATGCCCACGGCCCTGAGGCTGTGAACGTCGTTTACGACGACGATGTGACACCTTTCAGTTTTCAAAACTGGGACAGCTACGACGTCATTTTCGTAGAGTCCCATGGAGGCACATGGGGTGGTGGGACTTGGATCGCCACTGGGGTCAAAGTCGAACGCGAGGAGGGCAGGACTTGGGAGCAGTGCCTCGAGTTGATGGAGCCATACGGCGACATGGTGGGAGTCAAGTGCGGGCTGCTAAAAGACAAGCCAACCAACACGATGTACGTCAATTTGGGCGTGACCATATCCTTTTGGGAGGAGGAGTATGGGGCGCGAGGTGGTCTCGACAAGACGGTGATCTACATGGGTGGATGTCTCACCCTGGTGCGCGAGGAAGTGTCCGACGGACGACCGGATCTACCAAAGCTTCTGGCTGGTGACTCGAGTGCCTACCTGGGTTGGACGGGGACGGTCTATTTTCACAAGGAGGGAAACGTCGCTTCAGCGCTGCTCTACCTCTTGGCGAGCCAGGACGAGAACAGAACCGTCAAAGCGTCCTTGGACACTTTGTGTAATAACGATCTGTGTGGGGGTGAGGGATTTAGCCCGAGCGGGAACACTGAACTCGGCATCTACCAGAACGATGGTGATCCAGGGAAACTGCGTATTTATGACCTGCCCACC
>JBBDHT010000050.1:0-21819 GCA_040880765.1 Acidimicrobiia bacterium
CACATCCGGGATTGCCTGTCGCCGGGGCAATAGTGCGCTGCTATTGATCGGGGTGAGGGACCGCGACCAACGTGAGCTCTTCGATGCCTGAGAAGTCTCTGGGGTTGCAGGTGTGGATTGGTAGGTCGTTGGCGATCGCTGTCGCGGCGATCATGGCGTCATAAGCGCGTGCTGCCGGCTTGCGCCCGGCGCGGCGCAACCCTGCCGCTACCTGGCCGAAGCTGCGGGCGGCGGCGGCATCAAACGGAAGTGGCTCAAAGTCGGCTTCTGCCTGCTGGAGGTGGGCCTGGCGTGCGGATCGTTCCTTCTGGTTGGACGCCACGAGGGGTCCTACCGACAGTTCGGCGAGGGTGATCGTCGTGATCTGCGGCTCGTCGGGTAGGGCGTTCGTGTCCTGGATCCTGCCGAGCAGGATAAGCGTGCTGGTGTCGAGGATTCCGCGGGCCATCGATCAGAGGGCCGGATCGAGAATCGTGTCGAGGTCTTCGCGCAAGCGGTCGGGGTCGACGGTCGGGAGGCGCCGCCGGCGTGAGATGACCACATCGAGCGGCACGGGTTCCCTGCTGAGGGGTCGCAGTTCGGCGACGGGTTTCCCCGAGCGTGTGATGGTGAGCCGTTCACCCTTGGCGGCGCGGTCGACCACGTCGCCTCCGTGGTTACGCAATTCGCGGATGGAGATCTCTGACATGCCCGGTATTGTATCACGCGTGATACAGAGGTGGAAGGCCCTCCAGCGAACCCAGGGCGCACGCGATCACCGTTTATCGAGCGAGAATGCCGGGACTTTCTCCGCAGGCGGAGGGTGAGCTACATATTGCGGGTGCTCGCGCAAGTGGCAGGAGAGTTGCAGGCGGGCTGACAGTCAGAATCCGATGATCGGAATCTCTTCGGCCTGGCCTTCCTCGATGCGGAAAGCGCGGAGGCCGTCGGGGCAGATGAGGATGTGGAACCATCCGGGATCCGGGGTTTCGAGGATGTCTCGCTCGGAGAGGAAGTCGGGGCCGGTCGGATGGGAATGGAAGACACCGCCGATTGACCAGCCGTTGCGGTCGGCGTGCATGAAGGCGCCGTAGGACTCCTCGGGATCGATGGTGAAGGAGGTCGGAGACATATCCGCGTTAGCCAGGGGATAGACGAACCGGATCTCGCCTGACGGATCAGTGGCGATCAACCCGCAGCACTCCTCCGGGGCGCAGTTGCCGGCGTGGGACAGCATTGCCGCGATCGCATCAGCCGGTAGATGGACCGGGCTCAAGCCGGGCGGCAGGCGTCGTCGTAGTCGATCAGTGTCGGCGGGTGACCCTCGTCCCCGCAGGCGGCGCAAGATGGGTCGCGCAACACCCGCAGCTCCGAGGTTCGTTGCGCAAGTGCGTCGTAGAGCATCAGCCTCCCCACCAGCGGCTCGCCGATGCCGAGGGCGAGTTTCAGGGCCTCCGTTGCCTGGAGGGTCCCGACCACACCGGGAAGGACCCCGAGGACACCACCGGTGTCACAGGTCGCGGCGATCTCCGGTGGTGGCGGCAGGGGGAAGACACAGCGGTAGCACGGCCCGTGGTAGGGGTCGAAGACGGAGACCTGGCCTTCGAAGCGGTAGATCGAGGCGTGGACCACCGGAATCCGGAGATGGAGGGAGACGTCGTTGACCAGGTAGCGGGTGGGGAAGTTGTCGGTGGCGTCGACCACCACGTCGTAGCCGGCGAGGATCCGCAAAGCGTTCGAGGCGTCGAGGCGCTCGTCGTGGACCTCGACCTTCACATCGGGATTGAGGCCGGTGATCCGCTCCCGGGCGGACTCGGTCTTGGAAGAACCGACATGGGCGATGTCGTGGATGATCTGACGCTGCAGGTTGCTCGAGTCGACCGTGTCTCCGTCGACGATGCCGATGGTGCCCACCCCGGCTGCCGCCAGGTAGAGGGCAACCGGTGAGCCCAACCCTCCGGCGCCGACGATTGCCACCCTCGAGCCGAGCAGCCGGGCCTGACCGCCGACGCCCACATCGGGGAGGGTGATATGACGCTGATAACGCTGGATTTGGTCGTCGGTGAGTTCGCTGGGGTTCACCCAGGGTTGGCCACCCATCACCCACGCCTCGATGCCGCCCTCGAGCGAAGAAGTGCGGGTGTAGCCCAGGTTGGCCGCGAAGGCCGCAGCCATCGCCGATCGGGCGCCGGTGGCGCAGTAGAAGACGATTTCGAGGTCACGGTCGGGAAACTCATCCGGCAAGGAGCTCATCAGGTTGCCCATCGGGATATGTCCACCATCTTCGATATGGCCGGCGCGACGTTCCGCCGGTTCCCGCACATCGATCAGGACCGCTCCCTCCGGCAGCTCCGCCTTCGAAGGTGGAGTGAGGCGGACTCCCATCAGTGCACCGTGGCTGGGTCCACCGTGTCGGGGTCGATCCCGTAGCGTTGCATCGCATCTGACACCCGATCGAGCGACACCGTGCTCTGCTTGGCGAGAGCTGACAACACGGCCACGACGATGTGGCCCTTGTCGATCTCGAAGAACTCCCGCAGGGCGGGTCGCGAATCCGATCGCCCGAAGCCGTCGGTCCCGAGAATCGTGTAGCTGCGGGGCACCCAGCGCGAGATTTGGTCTGGGACCATGATCATGTAGTCGGACACTGCCACGATCGGTCCGGACGACTCCTCGAGAATCTCGGTCACCCTGGCCTTCTTCTGTTCTTCCCCGGGGTGGAGGCGGTTCCAGCGTTCGATTCGCAAGGCTTCTTCGCGCAGCTTCTTGTACGACGTGGCCGACCACAGCTCGGCGTCGACGCCGTAGTGCTCGGCGAGTTCTTCGGCGGCATCCCGGGCGGCGAGGTTGGCGGTGCCTGAGAACAGGATCGTTGCCGGCGAGCCCGACCCTTTCGCCTCCGAGAAGCGGTAGAGGCCTTCGAGAATGCCGTCCTTGCTGCCTTCGGGCCGCGGAGGCTGTTGGAAGTTCTCGTTGTAGAGAGTCAGGTAGTAGAAGACATCCTCGGGGTCGAGCCCGTACATCCGCTTGATCCCCTCTTCGATGATGGTCCCTACTTCATAGGCGAACGCGGGGTCGTAGGTCTCGCAGACCGGCACCGTCGAAGCCAGGACCAGGCTGTGCCCGTCCTGGTGCTGGAGACCCTCTCCTGCCAGGGTGGTCCGCCCGGCGGTGGCGCCGAGAAGAAAGCCGCGAGCACGGGCGTCGGCGGCAGCCCATATCAGGTCGCCGACCCGCTGGAAGCCGAACATCGAATAGAAAATGAAGAAGGGCACCATCGGGACTCCGCGGGTGCTGTACGAGGTCGCCGCCGCTGTCCACGATGCCAGCGACCCTGCTTCGGTGATGCCCTCCTCGAGGATCTGGCCGTCCTGGCTCTCGGAGTAGGAGAGCAGCATGGAGGCATCAACCGGCTCATAGAGCTGGCCTTTCGATGCGTAGATCTTCAAATCTCTGAACAGCGAGTCCATGCCGAACGTCCGTGCTTCGTCGGGAACTATTGGAACCACGTGTTCGCCGAAGTCTTCGGCCCGGGACAGGTTTCGCAATAGTCGGGTGAAGGCGGATGTGGTGGAGGCCTCGACTTTGCCCGAACCGGCGAAGACCTCTTCGAAGTTGCTGACGTCAGGCAGGGTGAGTGGGTCGTCGACCTGGGTATTGCGCTTCGGAAGGAATCCTCCAAGGCGATCCCTCGTCTTCAGCAGGTAGTCATGCTCCGGGGTCCCGGGCTCGGGTCGGAAGTAGCGGGGAACTGCTTCCCCCTCCAGCGATTCGATCGGAATGTCGTCCTCGAGGTGGAGAGTTTCTCTGAGCATCTGAAGCTGTTTGTTGGTGAGCTCTTTGATCTGATGCGTTGCGTTCCTGCCTTCGACGTCGGGGCCGAGAGTCCATCCCTTGATCGTCTTGGCCAGAATCACCGTCGGCTTGCCATTGTCGAGCTCGGTGCCCACCTTGTAAGCCGAGTAGATCTTCCGGTAGTCGAGACCGCCGCGCCGCAAGGCCCAGATCTCATCGTCGCTCATCTCGGAGACGAGTTCCTTGGTCTTCGGGTCCTTCCCGAAGAAGTGATCGCGCACATATGCGCCGTCTTCGGCCTTGTACCGTTGGTATTCGCCGTCGACAGTCGTGTTCATGATGTTGACCAACGAGCCGTCACTGTCCTTGGCCAGCAAGTCATCCCAACCCGATCCCCAAATCACCTTGATGACGTTCCAGCCCGCACCGCGGAAGACGGCCTCGAGCTCGCTGATGATCTGGCCGTTGCCCCGGACCGGGCCGTCGAGACGTTGCAGATTGCAGTTGATGACCCAGGTCAGGTTGTCCAGACCCTCTCGGGTAGCAAGGGAGATGGCACCCAAGGTTTCCGGCTCGTCGGTCTCGCCGTCGCCGATGAAGCACCAGATTCGCGATTTCGACGTGTCGTCGAGCCCCCGGTTGTGCAGGTACTTGTTGAATCGGGCGTGGTAGATCGAGTTGATCGGCCCGATCCCCATCGACACCGTCGGGAACTCCCAGAACTCGGGCATCAGCCGTGGATGGGGGTAGGAGGAGAGGCCGTCTTCGCCGATCTCGAACCTGAAGTTGTCCAGATGCTTCTCTTCGAGCCGTCCCTCCAGGAAGGCGCGTGCATAGATACCGGGTGCGGCATGGCCCTGGAAGTAGACGTAGTCGCCGCCGCCCTCTGCGTCCCGTCCCCGGAAGAAGTGGTTGAATCCAACCTCGTAGAGGGTTGCCGAGGAGGCGAAGGTGCTGAGATGGCCCCCGATCCCTTTCTCGCGATGGTTCGCCTTGATCACCATGACAGCTGCGTTCCACCTGATGAACCGGCGGATCCTGCGCTCGATGTGCTCGTCGCCGGGAAACTCAGGTTCCTCCTCGGGCGGGATGGTGTTGATGTAGGGGGTGCGGACTGCGCCGGGAACACCGACAGTGGTCTCATGGGCGCGTTCGAGCAGCTTGGCGATCAGGAAGCGGGCGCGCACCGGCCCGTATTCGGCGACCACTGCATCGAGGGAGTCGAGCCACTCCTGGGTCTCGACAGAATCGCTATCGGGAATCTGGTGGATGTACTCGTCGTCGAGTGTCCTGCTCAAGTCGCCTGCCATGGGGCTCAGGTTAGTGAGATTGGCCGCTACGCATTCCAGCGGGTTGGTGACCCGCTTCGAGCCAGTCCTCGACCACCCGGGTAAACCTGACCGGAGCGTCCAGCTGGGGAGTGTGCCCGGTGTCGTCCATTTGGACGAGAGTCCAGTCGGTACGGAGCGAGCAAAGCCACTCGACTGCCGTCGGAGAGACGATCCTGTCATCCAGGCCGTGCACCACGAGGGTTTCTGCGCCAATCTGTCTGACCATCCGGACGAACTCTCGGGGCCGGCGGTAGGTCATCGCGACCGAGTAGGCGGTCTGGTTCATCGCCGGGATCGTCCACGGGTAGGTGACTCTCTCCCGGGCGAGCTCGACAAAGCGGTCGACGATGTCCGGCGGCACCCGTGAGGGGTCGTGGGTTATTGCCTCGAGACCGAGGTGGACGATCTCCTCGGGGTCGTACCGCCACTTCACCAGGTGACCGAACACCGAGCCAACACCAGGGATCGCTTCGATCGCGAGCCGGGTGACTGTCGGCCAATCGAGCCTTGGGTCGGGTATGCGGGGCGGTGTCGCCGGAGAGACAAGGATCAGACGATCGACTAGATCAGGATGCTCGGAGGCGACGAACTCACAAATCAGGCCTCCCAGAGAATTACCTAACAGCGTCACCGCGTCCCCGAATGACTCGATGAAATCGACGAGCGCGGCTGCGTGGGTGCTGAGGCGGTAATCGTCGCGGGGTGGAGACAGGCCAAAGCCGGGAAGGTCGGGTGCGACCACCCGGTAGCTGCTGGCGAGTCTCGGGCCGACCGCGTCCCAGTTGATCAGTGAGCCTCCGAGACCGTGGACCAGGACCATTGTGTCCCCACTCCCGCCGTAGTCCCGCCAGTTGAGTCCGGCCAACGTTTGATCTTTCATGAGCTCCCCGAGGTTACCGGGGGTGTCTCTTTACAATCGGTGCGATGGCGGTACTGCTGGTTTCGACATATGAGCTGGGACACCAACCGATTCACCTCGCCTCGCCGGCCGCAGCCCTCAAGTCAGCCGGGGTCGAAACTGTCTGCCTCGACCTGTCGGTTGACGACTTCGACCCGTCGATTCTCGATGCCGTGGACGCTGTGGCCTTCTCGGTGCCGATGCATACCGCAATGCGCCTGGCCGTTGGTGCGGCAACCAGGGTGCGCGAGCTCCGACCCGAACTTCCGATTGCTTTCTACGGTCTCTACGCCGATGTCGGCAAGGAGCGAAACCTGGGCGCGGTCACCGATGTCATCCTCTGTGGTGAGTACGAGTCGGGGCTGGTCGATTGGGCAACCGGGGTGGCCCCGGCCGATCAGGTCGTGCTCATCAACCTGGGGAAGTCTGAGTTCCTGCTTCCGGACCGGTCGGGACTCCGCGGTCTCGAGAGCTATGCCCGGCTCGAGCACAACGGCATCGCTCGCCTTGCCGGCGCCGTCGAGGCTTCACACGGCTGCCGGCACCGTTGTCGGCATTGTCCGATACCCGCCGTATACGACGGAAGGCTCCGGGTTGTCGGCCAGGACACTGTGCTCGGGGATATCGACCAGCTGGTGTCGATGGGCGCAGAGCACGTAACCTTCGCCGACGCGGACTTCCTCAATGCTCCCGCCTATTCGATGGGTTTGCTCAGGTCGGCGCATGCCACCCACCCTGACCTCACCTTCGATGTGACGGTGAAGGTGGAGCACATCCTCGATCATCGTGATCTCTGGCCCGAGATGGCCGACCTCGGTGTGCTCTTCACGGTGAGTGCTTTCGAGAGCGTTGACGACCGCACCCTCGAGATCCTCGATAAAGGGCACACGGTTGCGGACATGTCTGAAGCCGTCGGCGTGATGCGGTCTTCAGGGGTCCATCTCCGGCCTACATGGCTTCCGTTCCTTCCCTGGACCACAACGGCCGACGTTGCCGGGATCTTTGAATTCCTCGATCGTGAGGCCCTCGCCCCCGCGGTGGACCCCGTGCAGATGGCGATCAAGGTTTTGATTCCGGAGGGCTCGCTGCTCGTCGACCGGCCCGAGATGGCCCCTCACTTGACCCACTTCGATCCCGAAGCGCTCACATGGCGCTGGAAGTTCGAATCTCCCGAGGTCGAGCGGCTGCACAAAGAGCTGGACCGGATCGCTGCCGACGCATCCGACTGTCAGCAAGACACCTTTACGACGCTGAGCGCGATGCGGGAGGTGGTCGGCTCGATATCAGGCCACGATCTCGGTGCGTTGGATCCATTCGAGTCTGCGCTGCCGCGTCTCAGCGAGAGTTGGTTCTGTTGCGCCGAGCCGACGGTTGGTCAGGCATCCGCCATTGGCTCTATCGTGATAGGCAGGAGGCCGGAATGACCAACAACGACAATACACAGGCGGCGGCCACCGGTTGTTTGAGCCGGGTCTTCACTCTGATCGGGCTGTTTTGGCTGGGTGCAATCGGGTTCGGCGTGCTGAGAAGCCTCGATTCCGGCTTCGACACCGACTTGACAGGGGCACTGTTCCCGGCGATCGCCTTCCTATTTGCCGGTGGCGTCATGAGGAAGCGGGCGAGAGAGGCACGCGCCCGGGCCGACTCGTATTCCGCCCCGTCGACGCCGCTCGGGACACACCAGGCCACGACCAAGCCACCGAAGATCGAGAGGGGACCGACTCCTACGCCGATCGCCACTCCGTCCGAGGCCGCCCCGAAGAAGGCGAAGCCAGACCGCCCGATCCCCGAGTTGCCTCCGCTGGAACCGGCACCCGATCCCGGGAAGCTGTCTGCTATCGACAATCTCAAGATGTCCGACTTCGAACCGGGGAAGGCCCTGTCCTCTGAGGAGAGGCTGCGCATTGCCCGGGAGAAGTATCTGAAAAAGAAGCCGACTAGCGGCCCGGAGTAAGTTCGTTCGCGAGTCTTCGCGTCTCCCGGATACGGCTGGCGAAGTCGGCCCGCCGGGACTCCGCTCCTGGGGAGTCGTCGAGCAGGTTGCGGTTTTCTGCAAGTCGGAGCGCCGATTTGAACAGGACCTGGCTGGCGCTCTCGCCGGTAATCGTTGCGTCTTCGATCCGGTACATGCGGGCCCGATCCAGCGAGTCCTTGAGGAATCTCTTCTCGTTGTACGGCCGCTGCAGGCTCTCGAGCTCGTCGCCGATGATCTGATATGCGTCGAAGAACGGGAGGAGCGCCCACCCCGCGACCTTCCTGTCCAGCTTCTCGAGCACTTCAGCCGGGCCCGAGGTGAGAAGCATGTTCTTCCACCCAGGCACGTCGATTTCGATTTCGGCTGCGAGCCGCTCGAGGAACTCGTCCTTTTCGGAGAAGAAGAACTCGAATTTGAGCAAATCTCTCAATTCGAGGGCCCTCTCGTTGAAGCTCGCGACCGATAGATTCGGGTCTTCGACCAGGCCGGCGAGGGCGATCTCGGCTATCGAACGGTTCAGGAAGTAGTGGACGATCATGTTCCGGTAATACGAGATCCGGATCATCTGCTCGTCGTCACACCAGAACACCCGCCTCTCCAGGGCCTCGTGAGACGAGACGTTATCGTGTTCGGCGAGGCGGTCCAGGATTTGGGCGACCCGACCGGGATCGCCGAAGACCAGCGGCTCGGTGGTGGGGATCGACCTTGCCTCGAGGAAGAGCTGGAGAGCACGGCAGTGCCCGGCGAGGTGATCGGCGGTCTGAGCCTTGCCCCTCTCGGCAAGCAAGGCAACACTCAGCACCGCCGTGGGGGTAACCGGGGTGACCTGGCTGATCCTGTACATCACTTCGAATCCGAGTTTCTGGACGTCGATGCTGGGCTCGTCCGATTCGGTGTCGCCCTTCCAGGACCCGGTGGAGAGCGGCTCGCCGAACCGGATGTGGATGTCTCCGTACCGTCTGCGCATCGATCGAACCGACCGGACGAGCCATCCGATCGACTCCTTCTCTTTCGACTTCCCCTGGGCTTCGCGGGCGTAGTCGGGGACGTCCTGAATCTGGTCATATGCGATGCTCACCGGGATCAGGACGATGTCATCGGCCTTGCCCCGCCGCTGCGCGTCAACCACATAGTTGAGGAGCCCGAGCCGGGGAGGAAGGAGTCGCCCTGAGCGCGACCTTCCCCCCTCGAGGTACCACTCCAGGCTGAACCGCTTCTCTATCAAGTAATCGAGGTAGTGCTGCAGGACCGCCTTGTAGAGCGGGTTGTCGCGGAACGAGCGCCTGATGAAGAACACCCCGGTCCGTCGGAGCAGCGGCCCGATTGGGAAGAAATTGAGATTGATCCCGCCTGCGGTGTGGTTGGGCGGAAGATCGTTTTCCCACAGCATGAATTGGAGGCTCAGCCGGTCGAGGTTCGACCGGTGCGACGGGAGGAACACGATTGGGTTGGCCTGTCCGAGCCGGGCGATTCTCCGTATCTGCGCCGGGTCGTAGCGGATCTCCCCGTAGCCCTGGCGATACAGCTTGTGGATGGCGTTGGCGATCAGGTCGATGACCAGAGGGCTGTGCTTGGCCGCGATCTCCCTCAGGTAGGCATCTGCTCTCGCTTCGGCCCGGTCCGGGTTCAAGCCTTTCTCCGCTCCCAGTCTGATCACATCGTCGCGAAAGTCACGCCTGGTCGAGATGGCTTCGGAAACGAAGCGGGGTGTTTTGTATCTGTTGCCCCGCAATGTGCGCTCTTCGACATCGAGGGCGCGCCAGGCGCGCCTGGTGATGAAAGCGGTCAGGCCCTCGAGGACATCTGATTCCTCGTATCCGGCCACCAGCACTGAGAGATACTCACCTTTTCCCGAGATGGTGGCGACCCGCCCCTTACGGAAGGCCCCGATCAACCGCGCTCGAGCCGCCCGCGGGTCACGGGGGTCGCCCAGTCTCACGAGGTCGGACCACCTGACCGAACGCCTCCCTTCCCGCTCTGGCGGGAGCCACAACACGCGCAGCGGGATCAGATATCCCCCGGGGTTCGCGTCGAGGATATCGTCGAGTGTCTCGGGGCCGGCACGGTTGGGCCTTCTCGATGACCTGATCCGGGACGTCAGAAAGTGGCCATCCACCTCGGAGCGCAGCCAATCGAGCAGCATCGACTCTTCGTAATCCGTGGCGGCATCGAGAAGGTATATCGCAAGCGCGTCTCCCGGGCTGTGCAGATGCTCCCCGAGTCTTAGATAGGTCTTGGCCACGGCACCACTCTATTGGATGTAACAATGCCTCACATGAGAGTGGTCTTGCAGCGGGTGTCCGGCGCCGGGGTGACTGTTGAAGGCAAGAGCGTTGCTTCTATAGGCCCCGGGTTGGTGCTCCTGGTAGGGATCGCTCCCGGGGACGGCCCTCAGGATGTAGACACCGCGGTTGACAGAATCTCGCGCCTCCGTATCTTCTCCGACGCGGAGGGGAAGATGAATCTCTCTGTCGGCGATATCGGTGGGGAGGTACTGGTTATAAGCCAGTTCACGCTCTATGGCGACCTCTCCCGCGGGTTGCGGCCATCTTTCACCTCCGCCGGCGCCCCCGAACATGCCCGTCCCCTGATCGAGCGGATGGTTGCCGGATTCCGGGATTCGGGACTTGATGTGTCCAATGGGGTCTTCGGGGCGAAGATGGCGGTCGACCTGATCAACGACGGCCCGGTGACTTTCACTCTCGAATTTGAGGACGGGTCGCTAATAGGTCATTGAGATGTTTCGGGGCGAGAACCACGGCGAGGCCGAGTGCCAGCCAGGGGAGAAGCGAGGTCCGGCTCACGCCCCAACCGGTCGGCCACCCCATCGGGAACCAGAGAATCCCGAGCGTAACGAGGAGGACCAGGGCGCCGAGCGAGGCCCACCCTGTGGAGCGGGTGATGAGAGCCAGGGCTGCGATCACGACGACTATCGGGACCAATCCGAGTGGCCAGGCTGCGAGGAGGACGCCAAGGGTGATCCCCAGGCCTTTGCCGCCCCGGAACCGGTACCACACGTTGAAGACGTTGCCCGCTACTGCGCCCACCCCGGCCGCCATCATTCCGACCGAGCCTGTGACCAACCCACCAGTGACCACAGCGCCCGCCCCCTTGGCAGCTTCCACGAGCAAGATCGACGTGGCGAGCCCGTAGCCTCCCAAACGGCGAGCGTTGTTGGTTCCGGGATTCCCCGACCCTCCAGCTCTGAGGTCGATCCCGAAGAGGCCCGCAATGGCGTTTGCGGTGGGTAGCGAACCGATCAGGTATCCGCCTGAGAACGCAAGAAATACGCTCATTTTGCGGCTATGAAGTCCCGGCCGGGCTCACAGAACTGGAGGAAGTCGCATCTGTTGCACCTGTCCGAGGGGGTCGGCTCGAACTCTGCTTCGAGGATTCCGGACCCAAGGTCGACGAGGTGCGCCCTCGCCGAGGTAAGCCACTGCTCGTCCACCTGGTAGGACTCTTCGGTCAGCCCTCCTCCAAGATAGGCGAACGTGACCTGCATCGAGTCGGTCTCGCCGACCTCGAAATCTATGACATCGCAAGCAACCGCGTAGGCCTCGAGCTGGACGAGGCGGGCCGGATCATTGGATGGCCTCCCGCTCTTGAAGTCGACCACCTCGAGCGCACCGTCGTCAGCGTAGATGGCGTCGATCCGGCCCCTGATGTTGAACAACCCTTCCATGCTGAGGGTGAAGGGTGCTTCGACCCGGGCCGCAGCTGCTTTGCCGAATCTCGAGTCGAGGAAGGTCTGGTACGCCCCCGGCCCGGTATCGGTGTCGGGCACGTCGTAGATCTCCCGGCTGATCTCATCAAAGGGGATATTTCCTTTCTGGATCAGCTCAATTCGTCTGTGGACCTCGGTCCCTGCCACCGCCGCCGGGTTCCTCCTCCGCGGCAGACGGTCGATCTCCGACCAGAAGAACTGTTTCGGACAGCCCGCATAGGTGACCAGGCCGGTGACCGAGAATGTCTGTTCTTGGGGCGTCTCTTCCAGGTTGAGCTGCTCGGGCAGTTCAAAAAGGCGCTGGGACCACATGTCAACCTCCCGGTCGTGGGCTGTTTCGATACCGAGTTTCTCCGCCGTGGCGGCAACCGGGGCCTGTCCTGAGATCTCCCCGGCGAGGGCCTCGATCCACCCCGACTCGAAGACCGGGTCGGGGGAGGAAGCACCTTCTTCGTGACGGAGGATCTCGGGCCGCGGCGGAGTAGCGGCGAACCCGGTGTCGGTCGAGTTGGGATGGCTCCGCACCAGTTCGAAGAAAGGGGACGGGTCCTTCGGGTTCTGATTGGGTTCGGGATGCCCGTACCAGTGGGCACCCGAGACCATCAAGTGCGATTTCGCCCGCGTGGCCGCGACATATGCGACCCGCCACTCCTGCATCAGGTTCTCGGAGCGAAAATACGCCGTTCTCTCCTTCGGGTCGGTGGGCAGATCGTTGTACCTCTCGTCTACCCGGAATTCGATCGGGAGGATGTCGGCCTTGGTCGCCGGATCGGGATACATCTGACTCTTGCCCGGGAAATTGCCCTCGGTTACCGCGGGAATGGCCACTATCTCCCATTCCAACCCTTTGGCCCGGTGCACCGTGACCAGGGTCACCGCATCCTCGCCGCTGAGGCGGGCTGCATCGAGCTCCTCGGCCGGCTCTTCCTTCATCGCTTCGAGGTAGTCGAGGAATGCCGGGAGCGAAGACCTACCCCGCAGCGGGCTCCAGTCTTCGGTGAGGTCGAGGAACCGGTAGAGGTTGAGACGCGCCGTGAGTCGTTGCACCGGCGGAAGGGACTCCACATCGGCCCATGCCCGGGTTCGGTCGAGGACCAATCGCGCGGTTTCCACCAGAGACGCCCCCTGGGACTCGACCAGGAGGTCGAGGTATATGTCGAGGAAGTGACGGTAACGCTCGGCGACTTCGGGACTCACGCCCTCGATCTCGTCGAGATGCTCCAGGCCTTCGACGAGGGTCATCGGCAGGTCCTCGTCGCGATACTTGTCCAGGCTGCGCGCCATCCACCGGGATACAGGAGCGATGTCGGCGAGTCCGAGGCGATATCGGCTACCGAAGAGGATCTGGAGGACAGCCGCAGTACTGTCCGGGCGCGCCAGGAGGCTGAGCCAGGAACGAAGCTCAGCGACTTCGGGGACCGAGAACAACCCGCCCAGGTTGGCCACTTCTATGGGAATGTTGTGGCGGCTCATGGTCTCGACGAGTAGGGGAAAGTCCTTGTTCTTGCGGAACAGGACCGCCATGTCGGACCACGCGGCCCCACCGTCGTGGAGCTTCTCGAATCGTCGGGCGACCCACTCTGCCTCGGCCATCGCGTCCTCGGCCCAGTGGGTTTCCACTGTGCCGTCGTAACGACCCGGGCTGACCAGGTCGGACGCACTGACGTTGGCCTGTTTTCTGATCTCGTTGGCGACGTCGAGGATCTTCTGCCCCGACCGATAGTTGCCGGTGAGCTCGCGGGCGTGTGGGTCTGTGCCATCCGGTCTGGAGAAGTGGGAGACGAAGTTGTCGAAGTTTTCCGCCGATGCCCCACGCCACTCGTAGATCGTCTGGTCGACGTCGCCGACAGCCACCACCGGAAACCCATCGCCAAAGATAGATGTCAGAAGCACCCGCTGTGCGGGGTTGGTGTCCTGGTATTCATCGAGAACGACAACCCGATAGCGGTCCCTGATTGTCCGGGCTATTTCGGCTTTCTCCCTGACCAGTCTGGTGGAGAGGGTGATCAGATCGGAGTAATCGACGACACTCAAGTCGCTCTTGGTGCTCTGGTAGGTTTTCAGGATTTCGAGCATGTCCAACCGTTCCGGCCACGGCTCTTCTCCAGAATGAGGTGCGTCGATCAGGTCGGCGGGCTCGAGGAGGTGATCGCCGAGGCGGTCTCCCAGGTGTTTGATGCGGTTGATTCTCCCCGGCCAGGTGATATCGACGTGCTCGAAGTCGCTGTTGTAGAAAGCCTCCCCGAGAATCTGTCGGGCGAACGTCGGGGTGATCACCTCCGGTCTGCGGTCGAGTCCGGCGAGGAGCCCGAATTCACTGAGGATCTGGCCGGCGAAGCCGTGGTAGGTGTGGACCTCGACCTCGCGTCCCGGATCGACGTCGGTCCCCAGATACGACCGGACCCGGTCGGCGAGCTCCGAGGCTGCTTTGTTGGTGAAGGTGATGCCGAGGATGTTCTCTGGCTCTATCCCATGTGTGCTGATCAGGTTCGCGATCATCAACGCCACCGTTGTCGTCTTGCCGGTCCCGGCGCCGGCTGACACCCGGACGGTGTCGAGCCCGAGGTCGAGTATCTGTTGCTGTTCGGTGGTGGGTGTGATGTCGGTCATGGGAGGTATGCGCCTCTTCCTTCGGGCCATGCCGGACAGGACGACTTGATGCCACAGCGTTCACAGTCCCTGGATACCCGGGGTTCCCAGTTTTCGGAGGCGACGTCGGCGGTGATCTCCCGGATCGACTCTTCCACTTCACCCAGGCGGTTCATGTCCAACTCCCGAACGGTAAGGCCCTTCGACTCTTTTGCCGGAAACCAGAGCTCGGCGGCGACCACGTTCTCTCCGGGTGACATCGCGTTGATGGCGAGCGCGTAGAACCCGAGCTGGACCGAAACCGCTGCCTCCTTGAGGGAGGGGATTGTGGTCCCGGTCTTATAGTCGATGACCCGCAGACCTGCGTCGGAACGCTCGAGTCTGTCCACGACTCCGTACCACTTGACACCCCCGATTTCGAGCTCGACCTCCTTCTCGAGCTCTATGGGTGGCATGCTGGTCTCCGGCCAGCGTTCGTAGAGGCCACGAACTATGCCCTCTGCCCGATTCAGCCAGGCGCGGTTCAGGGCCGGCGTCCCGAACTCACCGGCATCCCATCCCTCCCGCAGGAAAGAAACCGCATCCTCGGGATCGCCATGCCTTAGCCCGGTGCCGATGACCTTGCTCTCGGCAAGCTCGAGGGCAAGGTGGATCAGGCTTCCGGAAGTCATATAAGACGACGGTGGCTCGGGAAGCTTGAGGCGCCGCTCGATCGCGTACTTGCGCGGGCAACGGCTGTAGCTGTCCGCCTGGCTTGGTGACATCGAGAATCTCTCGGCGAGAATTGGCCGGTCGGGGCCTTTCGGTTTGACACCGGGGAAGTAGCGCGCATCCCATGCGGGCCGTGGGGGCCGGGCCAGCACGGTGATGGCCGCAGTCCTCGATGCCGTCACCTCTCCGGGATCGCCGACGATACGGCGGAGGGCGACCTCGGCCTCGGCGACTGATATCGGATCGAGGTCCTCGATTCCGGGGGCTCCGATGTCGTCGAGAGTCTTCTCTCCGGAGGCGGCGAGAAGGAAACGCGATGGTCGTCGTTCTCCCTGGTCCACGCCGGCGTCGGTCGCAGTCCACACCACCCGTGACCTCGATCGTGTCATCGCGGTGTAGGCAATGCGCATCTCTTCCTGGACCTGGAATGCTGAAACAGCCGATGGGTCGGTGGTGCGCTCCGGTGAGAGCAATTCGGGGCGAAGCATACGCCTGCTCCGCCTCAGATCGGGGAAGACACCTTCGACGGCGTTAGCGATGAAAACCTGCTCGAACTCCAAACCCTTCGCCTGATGCAATGTCGTGAGCACAACGGCGGGCATCGAGGAGCTGTAGGTGAGCAGGGGTGTTGCCTCGAACGACTCGTCATCGGACAGGGCAAAAAAGTCGGCAAGGCTCATTTCAGGATCGCGGTCCGCCTGTCTCTCGAGAACCTGGGAGAACGATGAGTAAGCCTTGCGCCAGGTCTGGCGGTCGGGGTCGGAGACGACAACAGCGAAACGGTCGAGTGAGGTCCACACCTTCCAGAAGCCATCCGTGGCGGGGAGCGCCGTCGCCCAGGAAGGATCGGCGAGAAGTCGGGAAATGTCGCCAAAGCCGTCCTCGTGTTCGAAGACTTGCTGCCACGTCCCACCCCGCCGCCTTTCGGCCCGGAGCGTTCTTTGCTGCCCGAGTGAAAGGCCGAACAGGGGCCCGAGGATCACCCTTCTCGCGGCTGTGTCTGCCGCTTCTACTTCGAGCGGCGAGGCATTCTCTGACGTAGGGTCGATGTCGCCGTAGGTCAGGGTCACGAGGTCGGCGATCAGTTGTATGGCCGGGTGGTCGATCAACCGGCGATCGGGCCGCTCGTGAGGAATGCCTCTCCTGGTGAGGGCACGACTCAGCTCGTTGAACATCTCTTGTTTCGATCTGACGAGAATGGCGAGATCGGATGGTTCTGTGCCGTCGACGTGAATGGCCCGGTCGATCTCGCCGGCTATCCACTCGGCCTCGGCTGTCTCCTGATCGAAGATGTAAGCCTCTACCCGCCCCGGATGGGTTGCGGGTTTCACCGGCCCGGCCGACCCGGGTAGTTGGCCGGCGCTGACAACGCGGAGAGCCGCGCTCATGATCGCCTCGGGAACGCGGAAGGAGCCGTCCAGGATGATCCTCTTGACGGAGTTTTGACCCTGTTCGAAATCTACGATGTTCCTCAGCTCGGCGCCCCGGAACGAGTAGATCGACTGATACGGGTCCCCGGTGACGGTGAGGTTCCCGGTGTGCCGTGACAGCAGTTCGGCGAGCAGCGCCTGGGCGGGGGAGGTGTCCTGGAACTCGTCAACGAGCACGTGGGTGTAGTGGCTGGAGACACTCCCGGCGACGCCGGATTCGAGGGCGTGGACCGCTTTGACGAGGAGAGTTCCGTAGTCGACCCTCCCCGAATCGTCGAGGTGGTCGAGATAGCGGCGGTAGAACCCCGGGATGCCTCGCCAATCGGCGCGCTCGGCGGCGCGCTGTTCGAGGTCTTCGGGGGTGAGCAATCTCTCGGAACACCTCATGAGAAAGTCGGCGACCTCCTCGGCGAAACCGCTCGTGGTCAGGACCCCGCGATAGGTCAAGGGCCAATTGCCTGTGTCCTCGGAGGAGAGTAGAGCTCTGACCGTGGCGACCTGCTCGGGTGTGGTCAGGGGAGTGGGCCGGATCCCGTCGGTTGCCGATTCGAGAATCCGGAGGGCAAGGGAATGGAAGGTGGTGGCCTCCACGGGAACCGTCGACCCGCCCAGTCCGTGGTTGATCCTGTCACCGATCGACCTGGCGGCGCGTCTCGAGAAGGTGAGAACCAGGATCTGCTCCCTGGTGGCACGACCAGACCCGACAAGGTGGGCGACACGGCGCACCAGAAATTCGGTCTTTCCGGTCCCGGGGCCGGCGACGATTATCTGGTGTCCGTCGCTGTCGTCTAGGACCTTGTCCCATTCATCGGGCGCGATCCGGACTTCATCGTTCATCTGACGATCGTAGATCAGGCCGCCTTGGGGGCTTGCACATTGGTAACGCTGACGAGTTGTGCGTCGATTCCGAATCCGGCGAGATAACGCACCGGGTCGGCAAAGACCGCATCAGCCGTGTCTCCCCGGTCGGGATTCGTGTCGCCGGAAGTCTGCTTGTTGGTGTTCTCGGTAGTGATTAGTTTCATGGTCGAGACGATACGGGCAGGGTGTGACAGAAAAATTGCCTGCCGGTAGGTAGATTCATCCACAAGAGATTTCCTACGGAGGGCCCGAAATGGCCATTGCGCACGAATTCGACTCACCGATGTACCGGGAGGCAGTCGACCAATTCAGCAACGTTGCAGAGCTGATGGGACTCGACGAGAACATCGCTGATCGTCTGAAGGTACCCCAAAAGTCGACGATCGTTAGCTTCCCATTCCGACACGACACGTATGCCGACGTCGAGACCCTGTTCGGCTACCGGGTCCAACATCTGACCACGATGGGCCCTACCAAGGGAGGGATCCGGTTCGCCCCGGATGTCGACCTCGGCGAGGTGGCGGCCCTTGCGATGTGGATGACGTGGAAATGCGCGATTGTGGGGGTTCCTTTCGGTGGCGCCAAGGGCGGGGTGAGAGTGGACCCGATGGGACTTTCCCGATCGGAGCTGCAACGGGTCACGCGGCGGTACACGATGGAGATCATCAACGTGATCGGCCCCGAGACCGACATACCCGCCCCCGACCTTGGCACCAACGAGCAGGTGATGGCCTGGTTGATGGACACCTACTCCCAACACGTGGGTCATGCTGTTCCCGCCGTCGTCACCGGGAAGCCCCCGGCGCTGGGAGGGAGTGTCGCCCGCCGGGAGGCCACCGGCAGGGGTCTGATGTTCCTCCTGCCCCAGGCAGCCGCGGTGCGCGGGATCGACCCGGAGAACGTGACCACGGCGATCCATGGATTCGGAAATGTCGGCCGCTATGCCGCGGTTGCCGGCGAGCAGATGGGAGCCAAGATCGTCGCCGTCTCCGATATTTCAGGAGCGATCTACAACCCCGACGGCCTCGACGTCACGGCCGCGGCCAAATGGGTCGACGAGAACCGGTTCCTCGAAGGCTTCCCTGACGCAGACTTCATCGACGGGAACAAGCTCTTCGAACTTCCCGTCGAGGTCCTGGTTCCCGCAGCCATCCAGGGTGTGGTTACCGCCGACAATGCCAACGACATCCAGGCAAAGATCGTTATCGAAGGGGCGAACAACCCGACCACCCTCGCCGCCGACCGCATGTTGCGGGAAAGAGAGGTGCTTCTCGTGCCCGACATCCTGGCCAACGCGGGTGGGGTGACTGTCTCCTACTTCGAGTGGGTGCAGGATGTGCAGAAATACTTCTGGACCGAGAACGAGACGGTGGGAAGGCTCCGCGAGATCATGGTCCGCGCTTTCGACGATGTCTACACAATTGCTCAATCCGAGACTGTCGACATGCGCACCGCAGCCCTGATCAAGGGAATCAGGCGGGTCGCCGACGCCAAACTGGTCAGGGGTGTGTTCCCCTGAACACTAGAGGCCGGTCTCGGCGAACGCCGGGCAAATGTCCTGGAAGGAGCACCAATCGCAGAGTCGTCCCGGTTTCGGCGGGTAGCTATCCGTGGCGATGGCACGGTTGATCGCAGCCCAGAGAGCGCGAAGCTGACTGTCCATGGCGTCGAGGTTGGTGTCGTCGATGTTCAGGCGGTACAAGGTCGGCCCGTTTAGGTAGAGCAGACGTACCTCCTTGGGGGTCTTGCCAGTCCGTCGCCGGATCAGCAGGGCGTATATCTTGAGTGCGAAGAAGGCAGGTAGGGCGAAACGCTCCGGTGGGGCTTTACCTGTCTTGTAGTCGGTAATGATCAAGTTGCCATCGCCGTCCCGGTCGATCCGGTCGAGGATTCCCCGGATCACGATCCCGTCGAGGTCTTCGGTCATATCCATCTCCCGCTGATAGGGATCGATGGTGCGTGGGTCTTCGATTGCGAAGTAGTTGGCCAGAAGCTGCATCGACTCCACCCCCCATGCAGTTTCCTCCTCACCCGATTCGAACAGGTCTCCATACTCGTCGTCGAGCCGGCACTCGGTCCATGCTGCGCGGAAGAGATCGAAGAGCCGCTCCGGATCGCGTTCCTCTTTGGGCAAGTCGTACAATCTCTCCAGGGCGAGATGCGCCGTGGTGCCACGTGCTTGGTAAACCGTCGTCGGCTCGGGCAGCCGGTCGATGGCGCGGAACTTGAACAGTTGGGGACACGTCTTGAAGTCACTGGCCCGACTCGGCGAGAGCGTTTCGAGCCCGCTGTCCGGTGCCGTTGGCTGAGCGACTAATGCTGTCATGTGCCCGATCTTAGGAAGGGGGTGTGACACAAACCGTGTTTGTGGCTCGCGATTGCGGTTGCCCCCGTTTTCGCGAAAACAAAACTCGTGTCGCCCTTGACGCTCTAACCGTCGCCTAATAACTTCCCGGTACCGGTTTGGGGGAGACCTCGAATCGGGGAAAGGGAAGCTCCGGCTTCTCTGGATCGAAGGGGCTTCGGTCTCTTCGCCAACTACCCGGCCAGGGGCCCGCTTTCCTGGTTCGAGTGGCGAGAACCCCGAGAGGGCAGAGACTTCGGTTTTACGCTCCCTCGGGGTTTCTCACGTTCCGGGCGTCTCATTTGGAGGCTCGCGAAAATCAATGCGGCGGTCGCGAAAATCAATCACGGTTTCAGCTTGTCAACCCGCGACGGCCGGTCTACTTTTCCGTTCACGCCGACGGGGTTCGCCCCGGAGGCACCGGTCCGGCGAGGACAGGATCGATGAGAGTCGGTCCCGATAATCGCAGGAACGGATACCCCGGGCTGAAGGGAAACCAGACGCTCAGGGACCGGTCGGAGAGGCGAGCGGGGATCCTTCGGGATCGTCGAGCGACTCAAAGACCAACGTGAGTCTTCGGACTTGCGGGAGGATCTTCGGATCTTTCACAGATGGGCCTTCGGGCTTGTCGACGCTCGATCTCCGGATCGAGTTCGATCTTCGGATCGAGAGTGTGGCCTTCGGGCCATGCGAGCGTGATCTTCGGATCATGCGGCTGGCGGCTTCGGCCGACAGTTACCGATCGGAACCAGGTCCCCGGCCTGAGTCCGACCGGACGAGAGTCCCGAGAGGGTTGAGACTTCGGTCGATGCTCCCTCGGGACCTTCTCGCGTCAGAGGGTGTTTTCAGATGCCCCAGATCTCCGTCTGTCGACCGTCCACCCAGGTGGCGGCACCATCTTCAAACCATGCCTCCTCTTCGAGCATGATCGCAACGGTCTCATTCCACTCAGGCACGTAAGCCCGGTTCATGAGCTCGATCGACCACGCTGACGGCCCGAACACGTCAGTGTCGCCGCTGCCCGGCACTCGGTCCTGTTGGTCCCATAGACCGATCGTTGGACCTGCACCATGGCCGTGGTACCCGATCGGGTGGGTGTAGATCGTCGCATCGAGACCCGCTTCGGTGGCGTCAGCGAGGGCACGGGCGAGTATCTCGTTGCCGGTGGCTCCGTCGACGAATCTCTCTAGGAGTATGTCCTGGACCTGGTTTGCCCGGTGCATTGCCTCGAGCAGTCCCTCCGGGACTCTGGCCCCCGGGCGCTCGAGGGCAAAGCCGTGTTGCTGCTGGTCGGTGCACAGATGGTCCCAGACCAGGCCGAAGTCGATATGGACCAGGTCGCCGGGTTCGATGGTCGTCGGCTGCGTTACCGAGGCGAATGAGCCCCTCAGATCCCGACCCTTCCCCTGCACCGATGCCGAGGGATGAAACCAGACCGGACATCCCAGCTGCTGAACTTCGGCCCGTAGCCACCATTCGAGGTCTCCGGTTGTGGTCTTGCCCGGGGTAATCGCCTCCGGGGAGAGGGCACGCTGCAGAATCCCATGGGCGGTGGCACACGCTTCCTCGAGGGCCCGCCGTTCTTCGGGCAGACGGGTTTGAAGCCAGCGCACTGCGAGTGCCTCAGCGGAGACGATGCGTTTGCCCAACTCGGGTCCCAGGGCTTCGATCAATCGGGCGTGCTCGGTAGCTGTCAAGCCGTCGGCGTGGGGGAAGATTGCGGAGGTGTTGATTGCTATCGACTCGGGCCTTGCTTCTCCCACCCGTCTCGCCAGGGCTGTCCACTGATCAGGTTCGGCTTTGGGGTCCCAGGTGGCGGGAAAGAGCCCATTCACCTCATACCTCGTGATCGCTTCTCGTGTGTGTCCCTGATCTTCTCTCAAGAAGAGAAGGATCGTGCGCCTGCGTGAAGAGATCCATTTCGCCGGGAGCATTGTCTCGACCACCGGGTCGTCGGCGTACTCCCTCGAGATCAGTATCCAGCAGTCGATGCCGGCGTCATCCATCAAAACGGGAACCAGGTGATCGAGCCGGGCAGCCGTCAGCTTGTCGCGCCGCGAAGCCGACTCTTCGAGATTGATCACTGCGAATGCTCCTTCTCTGGCGAAAGCAGGTCGAGAGGATGCTAGGAGCCCGTTGAACAAATGCATGTCACCCATCTTGACGACCAGGCATCACC
>JBBDHT010000051.1:0-3336 GCA_040880765.1 Acidimicrobiia bacterium
TGGTTCCCCGGCGAGCAGAACTACCGGGAGATCACCTCCTGCTCCAACACCACCGACTTCCAGGCGAGGCGTCTCAAGATCCGGGTTCGTCGCGACGACGGCAATCACGTGCTGCACACCCTGAACGGGACCGCCTGTGCTGTGGGCCGGACGATCCTTGCGATCCTGGAGAACCATCAACAGCCCGACGGATCGGTGACCATCCCCGAAGCCCTTCGTCGCTACACCGGGTTCGATTCGATCACGGCGTGAGCGAGGTCTCCGACCCGATCTTTGCGAAGATCGCCGCCCGCTACGACCTGATCAACCGGATCCTGTCTTTCGGCCAGGAGAAGGGTTGGCGGCGGCGGGGTGTGGAGATGTTGTCGCCGGGTCGGGTACTCGACCTTGGTAGCGGCACCGGTGATACCGACTTCGGCGATCGCGAAGTGGTCGCCCTCGACCCGGTCATCGAGATGCTCGCCCTGAGCCCGGTGCGTGAACGGGTGGTGGCAGTCGGGGAGCGGATACCTCTCGCCGACGCCAGCGTCGACGGTGTCTTCAGCGGGTTTGTCTTCAGGAATCTGACCTCGGTGGATGAGACGCTTGCCGAGATATCCAGGGTTCTTCGCCCCGGCCGCGCCGCGGTGGTCGTCGACCTGACCCGGCCGAAGAACCCGCTGCTGCGGTGGTTGCATCGCGCCGGGACCGCTGTAGTGCTGCCCCTGGTCGGTCTGGTGTTTGCCCGCGCCCCCCGGGAGTACTGGTACCTGCACCGTTCCCTCGACTCCCTTCCCCCGCCTGAGGTGCTTTTCGATGGCCACAGCCTCACTACCGAAGAAGTCTGGCGGATGGGCCTCTTCGGATTCGTCTACGGAGTGAGGCTACGCAAACCCGGTTCCTGATTCTCCGTTCCTTAGGACTGGGAGATCACTATTGATCACCCAAGGGCTTGGAACCCCGTCAAACTCGCGGAGTGTCTTACTGAATGCGCTGCTGATCACATACGATCGCTGATTCATTAGGAACGAGGGCAGGATGACCCGGCTGACCTACCGCCACGCCTTCTGTATTCTTAGCTGTGATCGTGCTAGGCGGGGCGTTAGGGGTGCCCTGAATCCGAAATCCTCTTCATGCGGAGCCGAGTTCCCCGTCCGAGGGATGGATGGCGCCGGGGCGTTTCGCCCTGATGTCGGGAATGCGATGTTGATGGTCGGGTCCTGCGCGGCGGAACCCCACGAATCGGGTCAGGTCCGGAAGGAAGCAGCCCTAAGTGGATCGTTCCGGGTGCCGCAGGGTCACCTGACCTGAGTTGGCGCCCGTCATCAACGGTGTCCGTTCCGTCTCGAAGACGGGGGCACGGTCTTATCCCACCCTTCTGTGTCGGTTTCGGTTCGGTCTGCGGATTTTTCGAGACACAGAACGATGGTTTTGGGACGCCTGTCGTCAGTTAGTGTCCTTTCGCTGATGTTGTCTTCGTTCGGACCCACCTTTCCCCGGCTCTTCGTCGCCGCGATCCTCCAGGAACTCAGCTTCGTCTTGATGATCCACTTCCCGGGGTATCTCGACGGCCTCGGAGTCAGTGAAGGAACCTTTGGCGTCCTCTACGCCGTCGGTGCGGTCAGCGCTCTTCTGCTTCGCCCCGCTTTCGGCAAGATCCTTGACCTGACCCACCGCCGAACTGTCCTGCTCTTTGCCGGCGCCCTCAATGCTGCCTTCGTGCTCGCCTTCATCCTCACTTCGGCTTGGGGGCCCCTGCTCTGGGTGCTCTTTCTCGCTCAGCGGGTGCTGCAGATCGGGCTATTCACAGCGATGCTCACCTACGCCGCCGATGCCATCCCGGAGGCAAGGCGGACCCAGGGGCTTGCCATCTTCGGGTTGTCAGGGCTGGTCCCTATCGCCCTCGGTGGGGTCCTCGGTGACGTGCTGATAGCCAACTTCGGATTCAACGGAATGTTCGTCGCAGCGTCTCTCGTTGGATTCGCCTCCTGGGGCCTGGTGTGGACGTTCCCGCTCCTTGCCATCCGCGGGCCGGGGCCGCGGCGCGGCTTCTTCAACGCGCTGGCGCAGACGAACCTGTTACCCGTTTGGTGGATCACTCTCAGCTTTGCCGCGGGCCTGGAAACCCTGTTCACCTTCACCAGGACCTTCGTGGACGATCGGCAGCTGGGGTCCGCTGGGTTGTTCTTCGGGATCTACGGTCTTGCCGCTGCCGTGACCCGGATCTTCGGAGGGAGATCATACGACCGCATCCCGCAGCGTCCGCTGGTGCTTATCGCCATCTTCTCCTACGGTCTCAGCCTGATGATGCTCGGCCTCGCCCAGGCTGTCCCGCTGTTTGTCATTGCTGCGATGCTGGGGGGTATGGCACACGGAGCGGTGTTCCCCGTGCTCTCGAGTTCTGTGATCTACAGGGCGAGAGTCTCCGAGAGGGGTTCGGCGTTGTCGATCTTCACGTCGATCTTCGACGTCGCCCTCCTCGCCTTCGCCCCGTTGGTAGGCCTGCTCATCGAGGGGTTCTCCTACGCAGTCGCTTTCAGCGCGATGGGTGGCTTCCTGCTGGTCGGGGGAATGGTCTATTCGGTCTGGGACAAGCGGATGATCGCCTCGGGGGCAATGGCCAACGTCGCAGGCTCAGCTACCTAGCGCAGCGCTTCAAAGTATTCGGAGAGAATGCTGGCGCAGTCTGCTTCGAGAATCCCAGACACGACATTGACCCGGTGGTTGAGACGGCGATCCTGGGGGATGTTGTACAGCGACCACACCGCTCCGGCTTTGAGATCTGCCGCCCCGTAGACGATCCGATCGACCCGGGCGAGAACCGACGCCCCGGCGCACATCGCACACGGCTCGAGGGTGACCACCAGGGTGTGGCCTACCAGCCGCCAGCTTTCGACCTCCCGAGCACGACTCGACAGGACCAGCATCTCGGCATGGGCGGTGGGATCGTTGAGTTGCTCTCGCCGGTTGTGGTCGGACGCGACGACATCTCCCTGGTTGTCGAGGAGCACCGCTCCGATCGGAACGTCCCCGTGATCGATGGCGCGACGGGCCTGGTCCAGGGCGGCCCTCATTGCTTCGTCGTAGGATGATTTCGAAATAGGCTCAGTCACGTGGTCGCATTATCCTTGTATTTGCTGCCCGGGTGAAGTTCCGGGCGGTTCTTGCGCCAAACCGACCTCTTGGAAGGTTCGGCACACACCGCTGATCCGGAGGGATCGCATAGTCTGGCCTAGTGCGCGGCACTGGAAATGCCGTTGGGGGTTTACGCTCCCTCGGGGGTTCAAATCCCCCTCCCTCCGCGGGTGTTCGATGAGATCGAACACCTTTGAGTTTCCTGCGGAAACTCTTGGGCTG
>JBBDHT010000052.1:0-16188 GCA_040880765.1 Acidimicrobiia bacterium
GGCAAGCACTGCCTTTCGCCAACCCCGGACGGCGTTGGTGACGGCGATCTCATCCGCTCCCTTCAGGTCTTCGATGGTGACGACATCCTCCTCGACCTCCTCATCGTCGAGGAGCATCTCGCGGTAGACGCCGGGGAGACAGCCTGACTCGAGCACCGGCGTCACCCAGCGATCGCCGAGACGGACCATCAGGTTGGAGATGTTGGTCTCGGTGACGTGCCCCTCCAGATTGACCAGCACCACCTCGCCCTCCTCCGGGTCGGGGTAGCGGGAGCGGTCGAGGGTCTTGTGATACCAGTGCGGCTCGGAAGGATCGATTCTCGTCGTGGCCAGGGTGAGGGCCACCGGTTCGTCGAATTCGGCGATCTCCTCCATCTCGACTTCGACATCGCCATTGCGATGGAGGATGAGACGGACCTTGATCGGGCGGCTGGTGCTCTCCACCGCCGAAAGGGCGTCGCCGACCGCTACCGGATCGAACTTGATGTCCCAATACCGGGCCGAGTCGAAGAGACGTTGCATATGGCGGTCGATGAGGGTGATCCCGTCCCCGGGCTCGTAGCGCATCGTCTCGATCAGGTCGGGGGTGACATTCTCCGCCGTGACCACCAGGGCCTTCCACAGACACTCCTCGTATTCGACCGCTGCGTCGGAGTCGAAGGTGATCCCTCCCCCGACGTGATAGCTGAGCTGACGCCCCCGGACCAGCCCGGTGCGGATCGCCACCGAGAACTCATAGGTATCGCCGCCAGGGCGGATGTAGCCGATCGCCCCGCAATAGACACCGCGCGGGGTCGGCTCCAGGCCCGAGATGATCCGCATCGTGGAGACCTTGGGCGCCCCCGTCACCGATCCGGACGGGAACGTCGCTCTGAACAGCTCGAACAAGCCGGAGCCACCCTCCAGTTCGCCCTGCACCGTCGATGTCAGCTGCCAGACGGTGGGATAGCGCTCGGGGCGGAACAGCACCGGGACGCTTACCGAACCGGTGCGGGAGACCCGGCCCAGATCGTTGCGGAGCATGTCGACGATCATCACGTTCCCGGCCCGCTCCTTCTCCGACCACTCCAGCTCCGCCCGCTGGTCGTCGTCATCGAAGATCGACGTGCCCCTGGGCGAAGTCCCCTTCATCGGCCGCATCGTCACCACCCCAGCGTCGACACTGACGAAGAGCTCTGGGGAGATCGACACCACCTGAGTGTCATCCAGATCGATCAGGGCGGCGTAACTCTTCGGCTGGGACCCGACCATCTGTGCGAGCAGCCCCGCCGCGGTGCCTGCGAGTGTCGAGGTCATCGACATCGTCAGGTTCACCTGATAGGTGTCACCGCGTTCGATCGCCTGTTTGATCGCCTCCACTTTCGATGAATGCTCCTCCGAGGTCATCGAAGGCTCCCAGTCGCTCACCAGCGATCGCGGCGATGCGTCCGGCGTCCACGGCATCGGGGCGTCGTAGACGCCGAACCAGACCAGGGGCCCGCTCTCGCCCACCGGGACCTCGAGTTTCGGGTCGAATCCGGGTGCGGCGTCATAGGAGACAAAGCCGACGACCCAACTCCCGGCTTTGGCGGCTGCTTCGGCGGCACGGACACACTCCTCGACGGCACCGACGGAATCAGCGACGAGAACCTGGCTTGGATTGTTGAAGGCAGAGGGCCCGATCTCCCACCGGGATCCTGCGAGTATCACGTCACCCGACACACCCACGACGATACCGGTGCCGGATCGCTCTCACAGCGAAGCTGGTCCCCCGGAGTCGAACTCCCCAAGTTGAGACGGTCGCGGCCCAAACACCGTGGATGGAAACGGTCCCCCGTCCCCGGCTCCTCCGTCGCCGGCACTCACCGCCATCGCTTCGCTCTGGTGGGAGAGACGCGTCTAATCCACGACAGCCACTGGCTCCGAACTTAGGGAAAGACACAAAGGAGCTCAGATCTTGTCCACCCCGACCACGCCCCGTAATCGGCGGCTCTCATCACTCAGCCCGTTCCACCGGACCAAGGTGGTATTTCTCCTCGCCGCCTTCCTCTCGTTTCTCCTCTCGGTGACACTGTGGTTCTTCGTCGACCGCGAGCTCGGTCTGTTCGTTGGCCTCTGGGTACCGGCCATCCACTCCCTTGGCGCCCTCGTCCTCGTTGGAGAGAACTCATGAGCGAGGCGCTGATATTCGGCATCGGGTCGGTGCTCTTCATCGCTGTCACCTGGGCGGCGGTCGCCTTCGGGGTACAGCGGATGCACGACCTCGAAGTCGCCGACCTCAGGGACTCCGACCAACAGACCGTGCCCAGAGACGACGGCCTCACCGAGCTCCACGTTTCCGAAGGGCCGAACTGAGATGAGACACCAGCAGGCCCGTGCGGTTGAATCGGTCTGGGACTACCCGCGTCCACCCCGGACAGAGGAGGACTCGAGGCGGATCGTCGTGCGGTCCGGGAAAAACGTCCTCGCGTACTCCACCCGGTCGATGCGTGTCCTGGAGACATCACACCCGCCGGTCTTCTACCTTCCGCCGTCAGCAGTCGACATGACCCTGCTCCGCGCCAACCCGCACACCACCTTCTGTGAGTTCAAGGGGCGGGCGGCCTACTGGGATATCATCGCCGAGGGGACCATCGACCGGGCCGCCTGGAGCTATCCGGCACCCTCAACCGGTTTCGAGGAGATCAAGGATTGGATCGCCTTCTACCCGTCAAAAGTCAAGTGCACCGTTGACGGCGAAGTCGTGAAAGCCCAGGCAGGCGGGTTCTACGGGGGTTGGATCACCGCGGAGATCACCGGTCCCTTCAAAGGCGAACCGGGCACCAACCGCTGGTAACGCCTTAGGCTTGATGCCATGTCTGACACCTACGACTTCATCCTCAAGCTCAGGGCCATCCGCCAATACACCGACCAACCGGTGGCGAAGGAGGACCTCGAGAAGATCCTCGAGGCCGCACGCTGGACCGGAAGCTCTAAGAACACCCAGAACTGGTCATTCCTCGTCTTCACCGAAAAGGGACAGCTCGACAAGCTGGCCGAGGGTGGCAACTTCACCGACCCTCTTCGCAACGCCACCGCGGCGATCGTTCTGGTGAAAGAGCCAGACGGATATGAGTTCGACATCGGGCGGGCCGCGCAGAACATCATGCTGGCGGCTAAAGCAATAGGCGTGGCCAGTTGTCCGATCACCCTGCACAAACAGGACGTCGTCGAGTCGTTCCTCGACCTCGAAGAGGGTCAGGTCGCCCGATACGCGGTAGCCCTCGGCTACCCCGCCGACAATGCTGCCCCGGCAAAATTCGGTGGACGTAAGGACAGCGAACGCCTGGTGCGGTGGATGTAGCGCCAAGGGCGGACAATTCAGGGAATGGCGCTTGTTCAGGCTTCGTTGAGGAACAGCCGCTAGATTCGACCCGGTGCAAAGAATATGCGGCTCCTGCGGACAAGACCCGGGCGCGGGAACCTTCTGTCAACATTGCGGTACCCGGCTCACCGACCAGGGTGACGTCGCGGCCCAGGAGGAGAGCCGTCCGGCACCGCCCCCACAGCCGGGGGCCACTCCGCCACCCCAGCCAGTGCCGACGCCGCCCATCGTGGCGGGCCAGGTGCCGGCGAAACGGAGGGGATGCAGCACCGGATGCCTCATCATCGGGGTGGTAGTCATGGCAGTGCTGGCCATCGGCGCCTTCATCGTCTGGCGGTACATCGAATCAAATATTCTCCCGACCATCCAAGGAGTGGAGGAGGTGGTCGACGAGTTCGGCAGCATAGCTCTGGTGCCCGGTCCACCAGGGCCCTGCTATGACCTGGAGGTCGAGGACGGCCTGGTTACCGGGTGGGCGGAGGTTTCCTGTGACGGCCCCCGCGATGTAGAGGCATTCTTCTGGGCGGAGTTCAACGACGAACCGTTTCCGGGCGATGAGTACATTGCCGATGCCGCCGCTGACACGTGTGCAGAGGCGTTCGAGGTGTACGTGGGAACCACCGTCGGCCAATCCCAGTACGACCTCGATTGGATCGTTCCCTCCGAAGCGACATGGGCCGAAGGAGACCGCGAAGCGGTATGCCTTGTGGTCTCCGGCACCGGTTCTCCGCTGACCGGAACCGTCAAAGGATCGGCAGCGTGAGCTCACCCAACCCGTCCCCGGGAAAAGGAGTGAAGGTGACGAATCTGACAACCCTCGCCAGCCGCTCCGGCAGCGGCGCACCCCGTAGGTCGATTGTCGCGTTGGTGATCGGCGTCACACTCGTCGGTTGTAGCGGCTACGAGCAGTTCCTGCTTCTGGACCTCGCGGCAAGAGTTGAGATGTACTTCACCTTTGGTGGTTTCGAGCGGGATGTCGCCGAGGCCGTGGATTTCGCCCAGAAGGTCCTGGGCTCCGGCGGTCTGTAGCCCTAGGAGCGACGTCCAGCAGCAACCTCAGAGCGCGGCGTAGATAAACGAGGGTTTTCTGTCCCCGCGAGCAAGTAACGTGGCGGGTCGGATGACAGAAGCACTAGTCGAAGCACGGGGCCTCACCAAGAAGTTCGAAGACTTCGTCGCAGTAGATTCCATCGACTTCGACATCATCAAAGGCGAGGCCTTCGGGTTCCTCGGCCCCAACGGTGCGGGCAAGACCTCGACGATGAAGATGATCACCACTGTAAGCCCCATCACCGACGGGAAGATGACTGTGTTCGGGCTCGACCCGACCACCCAGGGCCGCGCCATCCGCCAGCGGCTTGGAGTGGTCCCCCAGGAAGACAATCTCGACCTCGAATTGACCGTCGCCGAGAACCTCTACATCTACGGGCGTTACCACGACATGAGCCGGGCCAGCATCCGGGAGCGCATCGTCGAGCTGCTCGATTTTGCGCAGCTCTCCGACCGCGCCGACGCCAAGGTTGATTCGTTGTCCGGGGGGATGAAGCGTCGGCTGACCATCGCCCGGGCCCTGATAAACGACCCCGACCTGGTGATCCTCGACGAGCCAACGACAGGGCTCGACCCTCAGGCCCGCCACGCTCTCTGGGACCGCCTCTACCGGCTCAAACAGCGCGGCGCCACGCTGATCATCACCACCCACTACATGGACGAAGCCGAACAACTCTGCGACCGGCTGGTCGTGATGGACCAGGGCAAGATTGTTGCTGAAGACTCGCCGCGGAAACTGATCCAGACCCACGCCCCACGGGAGGTGGTCGAGCTCAGATTCGAGTCCGGCACCCAGGACGAGCACGTCCTCAAACTCGACGGGGTGGCGCAGCGAACCGAAGTGCTGGCCGACCGGATGCTGCTCTACACCGACGACGCCGAGGCAACCCAGCAAGAGATCGAACGCCGCGGGGTCCACCCCGAGCAGGTGCTGGTGCGGCGCTCCACGCTCGAGGACGTGTTCCTCAAGCTGACCGGGCGGAGGTTGATCGACTGATGACCGCTCTGCGCGGACCGATCAGGGTCGTCGAGTCGGAGTTACTCGGCTACAAGCGCACCTGGCGCGGCACCGCGATCAGCTCTTTCGTCAACCCGCTGCTCTTCCTCACTGCGATGGGCCTTGGCGTCGGTTCTATGGTCGACTCCGGCGAAGGAGGGCTCGGGATCAGTTACCTGGCCTTCGTCGCCACCGGATTGATGGCGGCATCCGCTATGCAAAACGGCGCCGCAGATGGCGCATTCCCGGTGATGGCCGGGATCAAGTGGCGGAAGAGCTTCGAAGGAGCCATCGCCACCCCGATCAGCCCGGCCGATATCGTGGTGGGGCGTTTCCTGTGGTCGATCGTGCGGCTCACTTTCATCCTCGTCGTGTTCGGGGCCATCGCCACCCTCCTCGACGCGATGGAGTTCGTCCCGGCCATGAAGGCGGTGCCGCCCGGAGTCCTTACCGGCTTGGCGTTCACCACTTCGATCACCGCGTTCACCGTGACCAGGGAGAACGAGACCAGCCTTTCCACGTTGTTCCGTTTCGGGATCATCCCCCTTTTCCTGTTCTCGGGGACCTTCTTCCCGATCAGCCAGCTTCCCGGCTTCCTCCAGCCGATCGCCTACGCGACCCCGCTCTTCCACGGTGTCGAATTGGTGCGGAAGTTCGCCCTGCCCGGGGCCGACAGCACCGTGGTCACCGCCATCCCGGTGTGGGTGCACCTCGTCTACCTGGTGGCCCTTACAGCGGTCAGCCTCTATCTGGCCTCCCGGTGGCTCGAAAAGAGGTTGAAGAAGTGAGTGTCTCGGCACCCACCCGGATCACGCCGGTCGGCCGGATCACACCGTTTCGGGCGCAGCGGATCTGGGAGCGCAACTACCTGGTCTACCGGCGATTGTGGAAGATCATCTTCACCGGCTTCTTCGAGCCGGTCTTCTATCTGTTCTCGATGGGTGTCGGGTTGGGTGCCCTGATCGACCCAATGAGCGGGCCGGGCGGGACCACGATCAGTTACACGGCTTTTGTCGCCCCGGCTCTCATGGCCGCCTCGGCCATGAACGGAGCCGTCATGGAGACGACATTCAATATTTTCTTCAAACTCAAGTTCGGCAACACCTATGAGGGGATCCTCACGACCCCGATGCGGCCCCTCGACATCGCCATCGGGGAGATCGGCTGGGCACTGTTCCGCGGAGCCATATATTCGACCGCCTTCCTCATCGTGATGGCGGTGATGGGAGTCACCGATTCGTGGATTGCCATCCTCACCATCCCGGCGTCCGTTCTCATCGGCTTCGCATTTGGTGCTGTGGGCCTGACTGCATGCACCTACATGCGATCGTGGCAGGACTTCGACCTGGTCTCCCTGGTGACGATGCCGTTGTTCCTCTTCTCCGCCACCTTCTTCGCTCTCGACACGTTCCCACCCTTGATGCAGCAGTTCGTCAGGATCTCCCCTCTCTATCACGGGACCGAGTTGCTCCGTGGGCTCAGCCTGGGCGTCCTCGACTGGTCCATGCTCGGCCACATCGCCTTCCTCCTCATCATGGGCCTCATCGGCGGCGTCATCGCCAACAAACGCCTCGACGGCCTCCTCCGCAAGTAATCCCCGTTCCTAAGGCGCAGCGTCTCATATTTGATAGCTGGCGCATACAGAACGGGCCTGCGGCAATCGATCTAGGCTTGCCCTCCTGATGCTCGACCTGAACTTTCCCCTCCACGCCCCGCACGGGCCTGACCTCAACACCAAAGGATGGCTCCAGGAGGGCGTGCTCCGCTGTCTGCTCAACAACCTCGACCCCGATGTCGCCGAAGACCCGGAAAACCTGATCGTCTACGGGGGACGGGGCAAGGCGGCGAGGAACCTCGAGTCGCTCCACGCCATCGTCGCCACCCTGCAGCGGTTGGAAAACGACGAGACGCTGCTGGTCCAGTCGGGCAAGCCGGTGGGTGTGTTCCGCACTCACGAGATGGCGCCGCGGGTTTTGATCGCCAATAGCCTGCTTGTGCCGAAATGGGCGACGCTCGACCACTTCTGGGAGTTGGAGGCGAAGGGGCTGATGATGTACGGCCAGATGACGGCCGGCTCCTGGATCTACATCGGCACCCAGGGAATCCTCCAGGGGACCTATCAAACCTTCGTCGCCATCGCCGAGAAGAAGTTCGGCGGCACCCTGGCCGGCACCCTCACCCTCACCGGTGGGCTCGGCGGCATGGGCGGAGCCCAGCCTCTGGCGATCACGATGAATGGCGGAGTCGCATTGTGTGTCGAAGTCGATCCCCACCGGATCGAGCGGCGGCTCGAGACGGGCTACCTCGACGAGAGCTACGACGAGGTGGAAGCTGCCGTCGAGCGTGCCCTCGAAGCGAAGTCCAAGAAGGAGGCAGTCTCCATCGGGCTCCTCGGCAACGCCGCAGACCTGTTCCCCCGGCTTCTCGAAATGGGACTCGACGCCGACATCGTCACCGACCAGACCTCGGCGCACGACCCGCTGTACGGGTATGTGCCTCAGGGCTACAGCCTCGAGAAGGCGATCGAGCTCCGCAAAGACGACCCCGACACCTACATCAAGGCATCCCGGGAGTCGATGGCGACCCAGTGCGAGGCAATGGTCGGATTCCAGGACGCAGGCTCGGAAGTGTTCGACTACGGCAACAACCTCCGCGGTGAGGCGCAAACCGCAGGTTTCGCCAATGCCTTCGCCTACCCCGGATTCGTACCGGCATACATCCGCGACCTGTTCTCCGAAGGGTCGGGCCCGTTCCGCTGGGTAGCGCTCAGCGGAGATCCCGCCGACATCGCGGCGACAGACCGAGCCCTGCTCGACCTGTTCCCGGACAACGAGCCGCTGCACCGCTGGATCAAGATGGCCGGGGAAAAAGTCCACTACCAGGGTCTACCGGCGCGCATCTGTTGGCTCTCCTACGGGGAGCGGCATCTGGCCGGACTCCGCTTCAACGCACTGGTCGCCTCGGGCGAGGTGAGCGCGCCAATCGTCATCGGCAGGGACCATCTCGACTCCGGATCGGTGGCATCCCCCTATCGGGAGACCGAGGCGATGATGGACGGCTCCGATGCGGTTGCCGATTGGCCGATCCTCAACGCAATGCTCAATGTCTCTTCCGGTGCGGCATGGGTGGCCGTCCATCACGGGGGTGGAGTCGGGATCGGCAACTCGATCCACGCCGGGGCTCAGGTTTTGGCTGACGGGACCGAGCAGGGCGCGTTCCGGGTGGAACGGGTGCTGACCAACGACCCGGGCACCGGGGTGATGCGCCACGCCGACGCCGGCTACGAGATCGCGAAACGTGTCGCCCGCGAGCGCGGAGTCGACATCCCGATGCTGGACACCAACTGACTATGGCAATCGACGACCCCTACTGGCCCCGCGCCGACGCCTGGCTCAACCGGGAAGCCGAAAACCCCGACATCAGAGTGGTCGGTGTACCGTCGTCATCGGCATCACTTTCGCCGAGCCGGGCCGATCTGACCCCGCTTGCGGTACGCGATCGATTCAGCCGCTTCTCCACCTTCCATGGCGAATGGGGCATCGACTTCGGAGAGGTGACGGTCTACGACGAGGGCAACTGGCCGGTCAGCGAGCTGGACATGCATGAGATGCCCGGGAACGTGGAGAAGAGGGCTCGAAATCTCGATCCGGCGGCGCTCACCATTTTCCTCGGTGGTGACAATGCCATCACCCGGCCCCTGGTCAGGGCGCAGTACGACGAGATCGAGCGGGTCGGCGTGATCACCTTCGACGCCCACCACGACGTGCGCACCCTCGACTTGGGGCCGGCCAACGGGACCCCGATCCGGGGGCTCATCGAAGAAGACGGCCTCCCCGGGGTCAACGTGACCCAGGTCGGGATCCACTCCTTCGCCAACTCAGCGTTCTACCGGAAGTGGTGTGATGACCACGGCGTGTCGGTGGTCACGGTGGAACAGGTGCGGGCCGAGGGTATCGCCAATCTGGTGACAACCGCCCTAGAGCGCCTTTCCACCTACTGCAAGGTGATCTACGTCGACGTCGACGTCGACGTGCTCGATGCCGCATATGCCCCCGGGTGTCCCGGAGCCCGGCCCGGCGGCCTCACCGTGAGGGAACTCGCCGACGGCGTGCGCCGGTGTGGAGCCCACCCGCTGGTGGCGGCGATGGACTTCGTCGAAGTCGACGCCGAGTCCGACCCCACCGGCCTCACCCTCGACGCGATGGCGCACCTGGTTCTGAGCGCAGCCGCGGGATTCTCAGAGCGTTCCTAAGGCGTGACGTCTCATATTTGATAGCTAGGAGTCCGAGAATGGGAACAATCATGCAACCGGGATCACCCTCTTGGTGTTGATAAAGCCATGAACCAGACCCTGGCCAACATCGCCATCATTCTGGCCACGATCTCTACGGTCGCTTTCCTCCTGCCCCAGATTGTCAAGCTGGTGAGGACCAGCGATTCAGACGGGGTATCGACCACCTGGCCGGCGCTCGGCTTCGTGATCAACGCCGGGTGGTGCATCTACATGATCGCCCAGGGGCTCTGGGTTGCTGCCTTCGCTCCGTTCTTCACTTTCCTCGCCTACGGCGTGACAGTGTGGGCCCTGCTCCGCACCGGACGGGATCTTTCGGCTTCGTATGTCAGAGGGGCGGCCGCGGCAACGCTGTTGACCGCGATAGCAATTATCGGAGGCTGGGAGGTTCTTGGCGTCTTCCTCGGGATCTCATACGGTGTGGTGCTCACCCCCTCGATCTGGACGGCATACCGGACCTCGATTCCCTCCGGAATCTCCGCACTGACCTGGTGGATCGGGCTCATCGAAGCTGTCCTCTGGGGCTACTACGGGTGGTTCCACTCCGACCGGGGCATCCTCACCTTCATGGTGGTGGGGATCGTCGGCTGCGGCCTGATGCTGCTTCGCTACTACGCCACCCGAAAGCGGCTGGTTGCAGCTCCGGCGGTGTCGGTGTGAAATCCGCGCCCTGAGTCGCTTCTCTCCGCCCTAGCTATCAAATATGAGACGTCACGCCTTAGGAACGCGTTATTAACCCCCGCTTACTGCCTCTTCGGCTTCCCTGCCGAGGGCCGTTCCTTCGCGGGTATCTAGGAAGTTGTGGGGGAGGCGGACCGGGCGGGGGCCGTGGGTGTGGCCGCGGACCATGCGGTGGGCGTCCTCCGGATACGGGATCGTCGGGTCGAGATGGCCGACCCAGTGGGCGACCTCATCTACAGATGACACCTTCGACAGCGCATCGCGGATCCTCGGACCGGCCGGGAAACCTTTCAGATACCAGGGCGGGTGCTTGCGGAACAACCTGATCCCCATATGCTCACCGAAGTGGTTCACCAACAGTCCGGCGTGGCGGATCATGATCTTGCCTACCTCGCCCAAGTCCGGGGCCGCCGACGGTTCCCGACCGGCGAAGACATCTGCCAGGTCGCGGAACAACCAGGGCCGTCCCAGACAGCCCCTGCCGACGACAACACCGTCACATCCGGTCTCGTCCATCATCCGGCGGGCATCACCGGCGGTCCAGATGTCGCCGTTGCCCAGGACGGGAATCTCGGGCACCGCCTTTTTCAGGTTCCCGATCGCCGACCAGTCGGCATCCCCGGAATACAACTGGCGGGCGGTGCGGGCGTGGAGTGCAATGGCGGCAGCACCCTCCTCGGCGGCGGTAGTTCCCGATTCGACGTAAGTGAGGTGGTCGTCGTCGATCCCCTTGCGGAATTTGACTGTGACCGGCACCCCGCCGGCGTTGGACACCGCCGCCCGGACGATGGAACGGAACAGATCCTTCTTCCACGGCAGCGCCGCTCCCCCGCCGTGGCGGGTGACCTTGCCCATCGGGCAGCCGAAGTTCATGTCGATGTGGTCGACCCCCTGTTGGGTGACGAGATAAGCCACCGCCTCACCCAGAGCCCCGGGATCGGTGCCGTAGAGCTGGATCGACCGCGGCTTCTCGTCGTCATCGAAACGGGCCAGGGCCAGCGTCTTCTCGTTGCCCTCGATCAACCCCCGCGCCCCGATCATCTCCGAGACGTAGAGGCCGGCGCCGAACTCACGACAGAGACGCCGGAACGGCGCATTTGTCACCCCTGCCATCGGCGCCAGAACGACCGGTGGGGTGACCGAGAGATTTCCTATCTGCAGAGTCACCCCACCAGATTACGAAAGTCAGAGACTTCCGCACTCAACCCCCATCATCGCTACACAGCCTCCGCCCCCACCTCACCGGTCCGGATCCGGAGCGCCTTCGAGACTTCGGTCACCCAGATCTTCCCGTCACCGATCTCACCGGTCCGGCCCGCCGAAGCGATCACATCCATGATCCGGTCGGCATCGACGTCGTCGCAGAGAATCTCGATCTTCACCTTGGGGATGAACTCGACCTCATAGTCGGCACCCCGATAGGTCTCGGTGTGCCCTCCCTGCTGGCCGAAACCGTTGGCTTCGGTGACCGTCATCCCGGCCACTCCGGACTCTTTGAGTGTTTCTTTGACAGGCCCGAGCCGGGTTGGCTTGATGACCGCGGTTACAAGTTGCAACATCAATGATTCCTTTCGCTCAGGAGTGCGCCGGAGTTGAAGTCTCCGGAGCCGGGACCGGGGATCCGTTGGACGGGTAACCCGGGTCGATACCGTAACCGGGAGATCCGTGCTCCAGGACGTCGAGCCCTGCCAGCTCCTCTTCCCGGCTGACCCGGAGGCCAATCGTCTTCTTCAAAGCCAGGAACAGTGCCCCTGCCGTGACCGTCACGAAGACAAAGTGGACCACAACGAAGATCAGCTGGGTCCAGAACTGGTCAAGGCCACCTCCGTAGAACAATCCGGCGTTTTCCCTTCCGAGAAAGGCATCGTCATACCTGGCGAAGAACGCAATCGAGAGGGTCCCGAAGGTACCGGCCACAGCATGGACCGAGATGGCACCCACCGGATCGTCGATCTTCACCCTGTCGAAGAACTTCACCGAGAAGACAACGATGAACCCGCCGATTCCACCGATGACAACAGCCGCCCAGGTTTCGACCGTTCCCACCGGAGCGGTTATAGCCACCAGACCGGCAAGCAGGCCGTTGGCCGCGATCGAGACGTCAGGCTTGCCGTCGAAGAACCAGTTGGTCGACATTGCCACCACTGCACCAGCGGCCGCAGCCAGGAGGGTCTTCAGTGCGATGGGCATGACGAACTCGTCGGCCGCCAGCTCCGAGCCCGGGTTGAACCCGAACCATCCAATGAAGAGAATCATCGCGCCCAGCACCACGAAGGGGATCGAATGGGCGGGGATGGCACGCGGAGTGCCGTCCTTGGCAAACTTGCCGATTCTGGGCCCGAGGACGATTGCACCCATCATCGCTGCCCACCCACCGGTGGCATGGACGATGGTGGAACCTGCGAAGTCAGAGAACGGGAACTCGAGCTGGGCGAGCCACCCCCCGCCCCAGGTCCAGCGGAGCACCACCGGGTAGATCAGGGCTGTGAGAAAGAAGCTGTAGACGAAGTACGCCTTGAACTTGGTCCGCTCTGCCATCGCTCCGGAGACGATGGTGGCCGCCGTCGCCGCGAAGGCTGCCTGGAAAAAGAAGAATGTCGACGGCAGCAGGCCGTCAGCGGTTGTGTCCTCCACCCCGGCAATCCCGAAGTCGAAGCCGAACCATCCCCCGAGCAGTTCGCCACCGCCGAAGGCGATGCCGAAACCGACGAACGCAAATGCCAGCACACCGGCGGACATGTCCATCAGGTTCTTCATCATGATGTTCGACACGTTCTTCCCGCGTGTCATGCCTGCTTCCAGCAGCGCAAATCCTGCCTGCATGAAATAGACCAGGACACCTGCGATGAAGACCCACAGGTTGTCGAGAACAAATTGCGATGCCGGTGCCAGTTCCTCCTGCGCCATTGCAGGGCTTGCCAACACCAGGATGAGCAGTGAGGCAAGTACGCCTCCTGTGAGCAGTTTCCTTCTCACATCTTCCTCCCTCGGTCGCGGATCGTTTCGTTGCGGGGGCGAAAAGTAGGGAGGCCACGTTTCCCGACAGTGGCTGAGGCGTTACGACATTGTTCCGTTCTGTTAAGGCGGTGTTTCGCTCAGCCGTTCAACCCGCCAGCGCCATTCCGCGGGCCAGTCAGCCCGCCGCCCGAGCCGAGAAACCCAGGGTTAGACGCGCCACCGCAAGGGCTGGCATTCCCCGGGCCAATCAGCCCGTCCCCCGAGCCCACAAACCCAGGGTTGGAGGCGCCACCACAGGGGATGAGAGATGTTCAAACGCCCGAGAGTGGGGACATGAAACGATTTCTCGATGCCCGGGTCAGGTCGGCGAAGTCGGTCACGAACTCGACTGTCACCTCGGTGGCGCCCAGCGCGGCGGCCAAGCTCTCCGCCTCCGACTCGACGAGATGGTTGGGGCCGGCACCGGCGAAGAACGCAGCCTTGATCTCGATCCGGTCGTTGTCGCCGCCGCGATCCCAGACTCCGACGACGCGGGCGTCGGAAACGATGGTCGAGGTCAGATTGCCACTGGCGTCATAGACGTAGGGGTAATGGGCGGGATCGACCGTCCGTCTCCGTTCCTTCTGGGTGACCAGGGCGGTGTCCCAGACCGGGAGCAAACGCAGCCCTCTCGGCGGAGGGGCCGGTGTCGCTCCGGGCAAGTCGTACATCCCGTCCCCATCAGCCTCGGATACGGCAGCCAGTGCCACGGCGGCGTTTCCCTTCTTCAGCCCGCTCCACCAGGCGAAATCCTCCACTGTCGCCGGGCCGTGGCCTCCGAGGTACCAGCGGGCAAGCTCGGCGCGTGACTCCCCCGGGTCGATCTCCCGAACCGGATGATCGGGAAACCACTGGTCCCACAGCGCGTACCCGTACTGGTTGTCCCTCCAGCCGCTGGCTCCGGAAGCGGCGGTGATCAGGCGATGCTGTGAAAGCGACGTCAGAAGGAACCGCAGCGCCTCAGACTCGTCCCCCGACACACCCAGCTCGGCGCGGATCTCACGGGCGCGGAGGACACGGCCATCGAGGACGTCGAGGATCTCACGGGTCCATTTGCGGCGCCGATCTGCTCCAACGGCCTTGTCCACCGCGCCGGTGTACCACTCGACGCGGTCGGGGGCGGAGGCCACCGCGTCGATCCTCCCGATCGGAATCAGGAACCCCGAGCCCCGGAGTGAGGCACGTCTCACCAGCGTCCGATCCTGATAGAGCGCCCGGTCGAGGTCGGCGCGGGTGAACCCGGGCACCCGGGCCACGAACGACAAGTAGCTGGTGGGAGCCGTGCTGTAGATCCCGGCTACGGCTTCGACGGTCTCCTCTACCGACAGCTCACGGTCGCGCCGAAGCAGCTGTCGGTGCCATTGCTCACTGTTGAGGTCGACGCCCACAGGCGCTATGTCCCGACCGACTCCGTGTCGTGGATGTTCTGCAGCCGCACCTGCCCGTGGGCAACCAGTTTGCCATCGGCCTCCCGGGTGATCGAGACCTCCCAGATCTGCTGGTTGCGCCCCCGGTGGATGGGTGTCGCCTCCCCAACCAGAACCCCGTTGCGGGTTGCCCTCAGGAAGTCGGTGGTGTTGGACAGGCCCATCGCCCCGGCCATGCCGTTCGACATCGCCCAGGCGGCCGCACCGGTGGAGGCAAGCGTCTCGACCAGCGTGGAGTAGACCCCGCCATGGACCACCCCGTAAGGCTGGTGGTGGATTTCGTCGATGACGATCCGGCCCCGGGCATGGTCGGGGGAGGCGTCGGTTAGCTCGATTCCGCTGTGGCCGACATAGGTGACACGGTCGACAAACGGGTTATCCATCAGACACCGCACCCGCTGCCGATCTGGAAAACAGGGCCCAGATCATCGTTGACGTATTCCCATACAACCCATCCCGATCCCTCGTAGTAGACCTCGTAAATGATCATCTCCATCTTGGCATCGTTGCTGAGGTCGGCAACGGCGGCCACCGAGTGCGACAGTATGAACGGGGTGACCCCCTCTTGAACTTCATCGACGATCGACTCACCCAGGATTGCCGTCTGGACTTTCCCTTCAACCACCACACGCATGAAGACCAGCGAATAGTCGCCCTCCTGGGCGAAGAGGCTGTCGGAATCGGCGATGTCCTCGGCAACCGCGATGACCTCGTTCTCTCCGTCGCCGTCGAGGTCGAAGCGGACTACCTGCTTGATCACCGGGCTCTCGACATCGAGCCCGCGTGTCGCGAGGAGCGGACGGGCGAAGTCGGAGTACGTGCCGTCGTCGGTCTCCTCCTGAACGAAGTGCGGGGTGAGATCCCAGGGCGCCGATATGGCCACACCCACCGTCTCCGGCCAGACACCGAGCGCGTCGGGATCGCTGAGATCGACGCCGGGGTTGAACAGCGGCTCACATTGGATAGTCGGAGTGCCTCCGCTGACGATCTCGTCCGACCCGAACAGCACGACCTGGTAGTCCTCCCCGCCCGAGACCGGGAGCGAAGTCAGCTCGTCGACCTGGACCCAGTTGGCACCATCCCACCAACCCAGGGCACCGAATTTCGAGACAACGAGCGGCTCGTCAGCCCAATTGCCGGAGAGCTCGATGGTCGTGGTGCTGGCCTCGGTCGTGGTCGTGGTTGCCGGGGCTGTAGTCGTCGTCTCGGCGGTCGTGGTCGAGGTGTCCGCAGCGCTGGTCGACGACTCGGTGGGTGGGGTCGTAGTGGTGTCACCGCCCGATTCATCGCCGCAGGCGGCCAGCACAAGAGAGAGAACGACGAGAAGATTCAGTCGGCGCATCACAATGAAACGCTAGTCGCAGCCATGCGGAGTCAACGAGACCTGAATTGGGAGAGTTCC
>JBBDHT010000052.1:16288-21025 GCA_040880765.1 Acidimicrobiia bacterium
CCACGGTGGTGTCGGCAGCGATTGCGATCACATCGACCCCGGACACTGCGACCGCCTTCATCCTGGCGATCCTCTCGACATAGGTGGCGGGAGGATCGTCGGGAAACCGGGTCTCGTCGACTTCAGGCGAGATTGCTTCGAATTGAAGATTGAGCGCTTGGAGCAGCTCCATCCTCCGGGGCGAGCTCGACCCGAGCACCAGTTTCACGTGCGCACCTCTCCAAGCCTGATCACATGTTCCGGCCGGCTCAACACTGCGATCTCCTCGAGGGGATTGACGGCAAATAGGACTGCATTGGCCGGTGAGCCGACTTCAAAGCCCGGCGATCGGCCGGTCGCCACGTAACCGCTCACCGACACCGCATCGAGCGCCCGCTCGACCGGAAGTCCGTATTCGACGAGTTTCAGTGCCTCGAGGGCGACATCGTGGGCGCCGATGGTGACGTCGGTGCCGGCAAGCAGGTGGACCCCGGCCCCGGCCGCGGATGGCATCAGCCTCCGAACATTCTCCAGACCTTCGATCAGGAGTTGCCCCCCGGAGGAGCTCTCTCCGAGTTGGGCGACCACCGCCTCCATCCGGATGATGGTGGGAACCCACATGCCGCCTCTGGCGCCGAGAGCGGCAAGGTCGGGCTCCTCGAGGAAGAGCCCGTGCTCGATCGACTGGACGCCGGCCCGCACTGCCATCCCGGGGGCTTCCCGGGCCATGGTGTGGATGGCCACTCTGGCGCCGCCCTCCGCGGCGATCTCGACCGCCCTCCGCAATTGGTCTTCATCGAAGTTGGCCACCGGCCCCTGGCCCCGACGCGGCCAGTCACCAACCAGCTTCACCCAGCCTTTGCCATCCTCGACGGAGGCTCTGATTCCCGCGTCGAATGTGGCCCGGGTCAGCTCTCTGGCGAAGTCCGGCCAGTATCCGCCTTCCACCGCATTGATGATCCCGGCGGCTTCGATCTCGGGACGCAGGCCGGGCTCGACCGACTCGATGAGCTTCACCGTGTTGAGGTTCGACCACCCTTTGTCGAGCGCCAGAAGCACACCGGAGACAAGGGCCTGCTTTGCCCTCTCCACGGCATTCTCATATGGGTCGGATTTCCAGTCCTTGCCGATTGGAGCAGCAAAGTGGGCGTGAGCATCGACCAGACCCGGCAAGGCGAACGAGGCTTCCCCGATTGTCTGGTCGGCGATGCCGGCGGGCTCGGCCCAGGCGCCTTCGATGATGTCCCGCACCACCGGCGCTCCCTTGGGCGGGTTCAAATGAACGCGAAGTCTCACAATGCGGACGCTAACCGTTCCGCAGCCGCATAATGATCATCAATGCGAAGGCTCCTGATCCCTTTACTTGTTCTTGCTGCTGCATGCTCCACTCAGACAGGGACAATATCGCCCACCTCTACCGCGCCGCCAACCGTCCCCTCCACAACCAGCACCACGGTCCCGCCCCTGGAAATGGAGGTCCAGGGGTGCAGCGCGCCGCCGGTCACCTTTTCCACCCTTTGCGAGACGATCGAGTTGCTCGAGGAGTGGTACGTCGACCGACCGATCGACTACGCCAACCTTGCGCTGATCGCGACAACCGCGGCATCCGAGTACGAGACAGACGAATCCGAAGATCCCCCGCGCACGTTCTTCTGCGCCATCCCCGACGAAGCCTTCGCCTCTCTTTGCGACCTCCTGCGGGAAAGGGTCCAGGATGAGCATCTTCCCGTCGCCGGGGCGGTCGAAGAGGCGGTGACGAGGATGATCGATCTCGGCCTCGACCCGTTCACCTGGTATGTGCCGCCGGAGCTGGCCGACGGATTCAGGGCGGATGGAGTGGTCGGCGGCGTGGGGATCCTCCTCGACGCCACGGACGCCGCCGGATCGAAATGCACCCGGGTGGCGGCGGTCTGTCCCCTCCGGATCGTCTTCGTCCTCGAAGACAATCCCGGGGCTGAAGCAGGTTTGGAGCCCGGTGACGTGATAACCGCCATCGACGGGGAGTCGGTGATCGACAAGGGCCTGGTCGATGTGGCAACTCTGATCGGTGGGGACGAGACCGGAACGGTCGTACTCGGGGTCGAAAGGGCCGGGGCGACCCAAGAGATCACCGTCGAGCGACAGGAGTTGGATCTCCCGGAGACTTCCGTCGATGTCCCGTTGGACAATGTCGGCTACCTGCGGATACCCGACTTCTCGTTTCAGGTGCCCTTCATCGTGAACGCCTCCATAGGCGCCCTCGTCGCCGCATCCCCCCAGACCATCGTCATCGACCTAAGGGACAACCCCGGTGGGTATGCCGACGCGCTGGTCTCGGTCGCCTCCCAGTTCATAGCCGAGGGGACAGTGCTCAACTACGAGTTTCCTGGGGGTTCGTCCACCTATGAGGTGTCGGGGGGAGCGCCGGCGACAGAGCCCCGGCTGATAGTGCTCGTCAACGAGGGGACAGCCTCGGCGGCCGAGGTTCTTGCCGGCGCCCTGCGAGACCTGCGGGGGGCGACGATCATCGGGCAACCGACGTACGGTAAGAACGCCCTGCAGATACCATTCGAGTTGAGAAACGGTGGTGAATTTCACGTAGCAATTGCCCGCTGGACCACCCCGTCGGGACAGTCGGTTGCCGACAGTGGCCTCATCCCGGACAGGATCGTCGACTTTCCGGCCGGCGCAGACACAGAACAGCTGACCAGATTCGCAATCGAGAACTCTCAATGAACAAAACCTTCGCATTTGCAGTCCTGTTCGCGGTCCTGCTGGCGGCCTGCACCGGTGATGGAGCAACGACTTCCACGGCCGGAGAATCCAGCACGACCACTGCTGGTATCGACACCAGCTCCACGGTCGCATCTAACGGCCGACTCCTCGAGACCGTCGGCTGCGCAGAGGCAATCGATGAGATCTCGATTGTCTGTGAGGCCTACGACATCATCGAGAGGAACTATGTCGATGAAGTGTCAGATGTGACACTTGCCGAGTTCGCAACAGCCGCTGTCCGCGATCTCGAAGGGACGACATCCGACAGCCCGCTGACCTGTGCCTTGCCTTCGGTCACCTTCAACGAGGCCTGCAACGCTCTTGCCGAGGAGGCCGACAACAGCGTTCAGGGCGCCGAGACCATCGTGCGAGGAATGGCGGCTGCACTCGACCCCAACTCGATCTACCTCGACCAGGAGGCAGTCGATCTCATCGAGGAGGAGCAGGAGGGCCAGATCGAAGGGATCGGGGCGCTGGTCACAGCCGAAGACTCGACGATCACGGAGGACAACCCGCAGTGCTCGACGATTACCGAGACCTGTCGGATGTTCATCGTGTCGACCATCGAGGGAAGCCCCGCAGAAGCGGCAGGGATCGAGAGTGGAGATTTCCTCGTCAGGGTCAATGGTGACCCCATCGAAGGATCGACATTGGATGAGGTCACAGCCCTGGTCCGCGGGCCCGCAGGAACCAATGTCGATCTGACATTTGATCGTGACGGCTCGAACTACGACGTCACGATCACCCGTGCCGCGGTGGTCATCCCGGTCGTCACCAGTGAGCAATTCGACGATATCGGCTACGTGCGGCTCAACATCTTCTCCGAGAACGCCGACGAGCAGCTGGAGGAGGCGATCGTCGAACTGCTGGAAGGTGGCGTCACGGAGCTTGTTTTCGACATGAGGGACAACCCGGGGGGACTGCTCGACACAGCGATCGAGGTGACCTCGCTCTTCCTCCCCGATGGTGATGTCGTCGTCACCCAGAACCCCGACAGCGATCGTTCCTTTCCGGTGACCGGAGACGTCGTCGTTCCTGCGGATATCCCCGTCGTCGTCATCATCAACCGGGGCAGCGCATCGGCCTCAGAAGTCGTGTCGGCAGTGCTCCAGGAACGGGGACGCGCCACCGTCGTCGGAGAGAGCTCATTCGGCAAGAACACCGTCCAGCAGCAGTTCTCGCTGTCCAACGGCGGTGCCTTCAAACTGACCATCGCCAGGTGGGTGACACCCGGGCTCCTCGACTTCGGCGGAGACGGCGTCATCCCCGACGTCGAAGAGGAGTTCGCCCCTGATCTGGATGTCGAGGCTGTGGCCAGGCTCGCCGCCGCCGCCAACTGAACAGCCCGGGCTCAACAACCGCTCAGAGTTTGCTGATCCGGCTCCTGTGGGCAAGTGGGGCCAGCCGCCAACGCCCGTAGGCGATATAGGACAGGGCCACGATGTTCACCACATTTGTTCCCATGTTGGTGAGTTCTTCCCTGCCGACGTGCCAGAAGATCGCACCGACCATCACGACAATGAGGCCGACCGCGGCCAGCGGTGTCAGCTCAGGTCGGATCCTGGTCAACCCGGGCAGGATCAACCCGAGCCCCCCGAGAATCTCAGCCGTCCCGCTGATGAGGTGCAGATTGTCACTCAGCTCGTACATCCAGGACATGAGCTCAGGGAGTCCCTCCGGGACGATGAAGTGCATGACTCCGACCGCGATGAAATAGAGGCCGAAGATCCACTGAAGGATCCACAGAATTCGGTCATGCCCCATATCTCGCCTTTCGGTCGGGCAGCTTGGATCACAAGCTACCACCAGGCCGACCGCGAACTGGGGTATCGGTGGTCCCGATTTCGAAAACTGCAGCGTCGCCGCCAATGCCCTCGCCTTCGGGACATCCTCCGGTCTTACAAGAAAAGCTGCAGTGTGAGAAGCACTCCTGGGAGCCCGTTAAACAAATTCAACGGACTCCTAGGTCAGACCCGGATATGCCAGGCCGGTGTTGGCGTGGCA
>JBBDHT010000053.1:0-61622 GCA_040880765.1 Acidimicrobiia bacterium
TTCACATGCGGCTTATTCCGCTCAAACTTCGCCTTAGCCATTTGGTCTTGGCTCCTTCTTCTTCTCTACGTCCGTGTCTTACTCATTCTCCGCGTCGAGCAGCCACGATTTCGGCGGCGATCGACTCGGGAACGTCCTGATATGAATTGAATTGCATCGAATAGGTGGCCCGCCCCTGGGTCTTCGACCTCAGGTCGGTGGCGTAGCCGAACATCTCCGACATCGGCACCTGCGCCTTGATCACCTGGCTGTTACCCCGCTGGGTCATGCCTTCGACTTTGCCGCGACGGCCGTTGAGGTCGCCGATGACGTCCCCCATGTAGTCCTCGGGTGTAGTCACTTCCACGTCCATGACCGGCTCGAGGAGTTTCACCCCTGCCTTCTTGGCGGCCTCCTGGAAGGCAATTGAACCAGCGATCTTGAAGGCCATCTCTGAGGAGTCGACGTCGTGGTAGGAACCGTCCTGAAGGACAGCGCGCACGTCGACGAGCGGGTAGCCGGCGAGGATCCCCTGATCGAGTGCCTCTTCGATCCCGGCGTCGACCGAGGGGATGTACTCCTTCGGAATACGTCCACCGGTGATCTTGTCAACGAATTCGTAGCCACCGCCGGGGCCGGTGGGCTCGAGATCGATGACGACATGGCCATACTGGCCCTTTCCACCGGTCTGTTTCACATGCTTGTAGCTGACCTTCTCCACAGCGCGGCGGATGGTCTCGCGGTAGGCCACCTGGGGCGTGCCGACCGTGGCATCGACTTTGAACTCGCGGAGCAGACGGTCGACGAGGATCTCGAGGTGGAGCTCGCCCATCCCGGAAATGATCGTCTGGCCTGTCTCGTCATCGGTGCGGACCAGGAAAGTCGGGTCTTCCTCGGAGAGCCGGTGCAGCGACTCGGACAGCTTCTCTTCGTCCGATTTGGTTTTGGGCTCGATGGCCACCGAGATGACCGGGGCGGGGAATTCCATCGACTCGAGCTGGACGGGGTCGTTGATGTCGGAGAGTGTGTCTCCAGTCGTCGTGTTCTTGAATCCGATCCCGGCAATGATGTCGCCGGAGAAGATGTCGTCGATGTCTTCGCGAGTGTTGGCGTGCATCCGCAGGAGACGACCGATCCGCTCCTTCTTCCCGGTGGTGGAGTTGAGGACAGTGTCACCTTTGGCGACATGGCCCGAGTAGACGCGGAAGTACGTGAGCTTCCCGACGTGGGGGTCGGTCATGATCTTGAAGGCAAGGGCCGAGAACGGTTCGCTGTCGTCAGCGCTCCGGTGCAGCACCACTTCCTCGTCGCCGGGCTTGAACCCGTCAACCGGCGGAAGGTCGAGCGGGCTGGGAAGGTAAGCAACGATTGCGTCGAGAAGGAGTTGGACTCCTTTGTTCTTGAACGCGGAGCCACAGAAGACCGGGGTGAAGTCGCGAGCCAGGGTCCCGGAGCGAACACCCTTCTTGATTTCCTCGACGGTGAGAGTGCCATTCTCGAGGTAAGCCTCGAGCAAATCTTCTGATGTCTCGGCTGCGGCTTCGACGAGCTTTTCGTGATATTCGGCGGCCTTGTCAGCGAGATCGGCGGGGATGTCGGCGGTGTCCCAGAGCCTGCCGTCATCGCCTTTCCAGATATGGGCTTCCATCTCGACGAGGTCGACGACACCGAGGAAGTCTGCCTCGGTCCCGATCGGGATCTGCATGACAAGAGGACGGGCACCGAGTCGGTCGATGATCGACTGCACGTCGAAATAGAAGTCGGCGCCGGTGCGGTCGAGCTTATTGATGAAACAGATGCGGGGCACGCCGTAGCGGTCGGCCTGGCGCCACACGGTCTCGGACTGCGGTTCGACACCGGCGACGCCGTCGAACACGGCGACTGCGCCATCGAGGACGCGGAGGGCCCGTTCCACCTCGACGGTGAAGTCGACGTGGCCCGGGGTGTCGATGATGTTGATCCAGTGGTCGTGCCAGATGCAGGTGGTGGCGGCAGAGGTGATGGTGATGCCCCGCTCCTGTTCCTGCTCCATCCAGTCCATGGTGGCGGAGCCCTCGTGGACCTCACCGATCTTGTAGTTACGGCCGGTGTAGTAGAGGATTCGCTCGGTGAGTGTCGTTTTGCCCGCGTCGATATGGGCCATGATCCCGATATTCCGGGTCCGGCTCAGCGGTACCTCTCGCAGGTGCGACAGCGCGTTTCCGTTACTCATTCTCTCTTCAACTACTCCGACTCGTTATGTGGTTGTGAACGCCTGCTCACTGCGTGAGCAGGTTGCAGTTTCTGGTGAAACTGCCGCCTTCTCCGGCGGTTCGGAACTCCCTTCGGATGTTGGAGCCCGCCTGCCGGATCGTTCGTCTCTATGAATTCAGTTGTGACCGCCAGCGGGGAGTTTGCGCAGCAAACTCCATCGCCTCGCTAGCGAGGCGCTACCACCGGTAGTGGGCGAAAGCCTTGTTCGACTCCGCCATCTTGTGGACATCTTCTTTTCTCTTGATGGCAGCACCGGAATTGTTCGATGCGTCCAAAATCTCGTTGGCCAGGCGCAGGGCCATGGTCGGCTCGCGGCGTTTGCGGGCGAATGAGACCAGCCAGCGGATGGCGAGTGTCTCCTGCCTGCGCGGTGGGACCTCGATCGGCACCTGGTAGTTCGAGCCACCCACACGCCGGGAGCGAACCTCCAATTGCGGCCGGATGTTGTCGACAGCTCTCTTCAGCACAACGCTCGGGTCCTGGCCGGTCCGCGTCTCAACCGTCTCCAGCGACTCATAGACGATGGAGCGGGCAGTCCCCTTCTTACCCTTCAGCAAGACCTTGTTGATCACCTTGCTGACGAGGACGCTGCGGAATACCGGGTCGGGTGCAATTGTACGAATCTGTGCTGGTGCTCTACGCATGCTCGATCAGTCCTTCTTGGACCCGTAGCGGGAGCGGGCCTGCTTGCGATCGTTCACGCCGGAGGCGTCGAGTGCGCCGCGGATCACCTTGTAGCGGACACCGGGGAGGTCACGGACCCGGCCGCCACGAATCAGCACCATGCTGTGCTCCTGGAGGTTGTGGCCCTCACCGGGGATATATGCAGTTACCTCGACACCGGAGCTGAGACGGACACGACAGACCTTGCGCAGCGCCGAGTTCGGCTTCTTCGGGGTGACGGTGTAGACGCGGGTGCAGACACCACGACGTTGTGGCGCACCGCCAAGGCCGATCGCCTTGCTCTTCTTGGTCTTTGGCTTCCTGCCCTGACGGACAAGCTGCTCAATCGTCGGCATATTTCTCCTAACGCGAGGAAGCGGCGTGGGCGCACCCAAGCACCGATCCTGTTGTGAAACTTTGCGTACCGGACACGTGAGTGCCCGGCTGTCCCGGGTTGATCCACCACCGGAGGGAGGACCCGGACCAGACTGATTCTAGGAATCTACTGCGCGCGTACCAAATCGATCGGGAACTTTTCTATTCTCTGCGCTCCAGCGATCACATGTGATCGCTGGAGCATTAGGAACGGGTTATTCCTCTTCGACTTCTTCTTCCTTTGCCTCTTCGGGTTTGTCAGCTGAGAAGGAGCCGCCGATGCTGGCAAGCCATTCCGCCGGGTTCTCCGGCAGGCCTTCGTCGTCGTCGGAGCGCGGGCCACCGCCTTCGCCGAGGAAGCCGAGGCTCTCCACGGTGGTGGCGCCGGGCAGCGTCGGCTGTAGCGACTGGTACTGGTGGGCACCGGTACCGGCCGGGATCAACTTCCCGATTATGACGTTCTCCTTGAGCCCCCGCATGAAGTCGGAACGGCTCTCGATCGCAGCATTGGTCAACACCTTGGTCGTCTCCTGGAACGACGCCGCCGATAGCCACGAGTCCGTGGCCAGCGATGCCTTGGTGATACCCATCAGCTGGGGACGTCCCTGAGCAGGTGCCTTCCCGGATGTGACCAGTTCCTTATTGGTGTCACGGAAGAGCTGGTCGTCGATGAGCGCAGCCGGCAGGAAGTCGGAGTCGTTGGGGGCGATCACGAAAACGCGACGCAACATCTGACGAACCACCAGTTCGATGTGCTTGTCGTGGATCTCCACGCCCTGTGACTTGTAGACCTCCTGGACCTGGTCCACCAGGTACTGCTGAGCGGCACGCACTCCCCGGATCTCGAGGACCTCCTTGGGGTCGAGGTTCCCGTCGGTCAGCTGGGTGCCGGCTTCGACTTCGGAGCCATCGGGCACCGCGTTGCGGAGCTTGGTCTTCCGGGAGATCTTGTACTCGGCCTCCTCTTCCTTGCCGTCGCTGACGATCAGGCGGCGCCCGTCTTCGTCGTCGACGAGGCGGACCGTGCCCTTCATCTCCGACATGACGGCCTTACCTTTGGGTGTCCGGGCTTCGAAGAGCTCGACCACACGGGGCAGCCCGTGGGTGATGTCGTCACCGGCCACACCACCGGTGTGGAAGGTACGCATCGTCAGCTGGGTTCCGGGCTCACCAATCGATTGGGCGGCCATGATCCCGACTGCCTCGCCGAGCTCGACAACCTTGCCGGTTGCGAGGGAAAGGCCGTAACAGGTCTGACAGACACCGTTGCGGGTGTCACACGTCAGTGGAGAGCGGACCCGTGCCGACTCGATGTCCGCTATCTCGATCGCATGCAGTTCCTTGGTGCCGATCAAAGTCCCGGCGCGAAGCTTCTCGTCGTCACGGGTGGCCACCAGTGAGCGGCCCTCCTTGAGGTCGTCGGCAAGCACCCGGCCGTAGAGACGGGAACGCAGGTTGCGGATCTTGGCGCCACGCTGGTCGAGGACCTTGACCACGATTCCCTTATCGGTCTCGCAGTCCTCCTCGAGGATGATCATCTCCTGGGAGACGTCGACGAGGCGTCGGGTCAGATAGCCCGAGTCGGCGGTACGCAGAGCCGTGTCGGCCAGACCCTTTCTTGCACCGTGAGTCGAGATGAAGTATTCGAGAACCGATAGGCCCTCACGGAAGTTCGAGATGATCGGCCGCGGGATGATGTCACCCTTGGGGTTCGCCACCAGACCACGCATACCAGCGATCTGACGCACCTGCATCATGTTTCCGCGTGCACCCGAGCCCACCATCATGTCGAGCGCGTTGAACTTCTCGTTCTTCAGACTCGCCTTCATGGCATCGGTGACCTTCTCGGTAGCCTCGGTCCAAATCTCGATGAGCTCCTGGCGGCGTTCCTCGTCGGTGACGACACCTTTCTGGAACAGGCCCTGGACTTTCTCGGCGCGGGCTTCATACTCGGTGAGGATCTCGGCCTTGTTCTCCGGTGTTCTCACATCGTCGAGGCCGATCGAAAGGCCGGCTTTCGTCGAATAGAAGAACCCGAGCTCCTTGATTCCGTCCAGAGTTTCCGCAACCGATGAGCGCGGGTAGAGCTCGATGACCGTCTCGATCAGCTTGCGGATGTCCGCTTTGATGATCCTGGCATCGATGAACGGGAAGTCGACGGGGAATGCCTGGTTGAGGATGGCCCGTCCCAGCGTCGTCTCCGTGAGCCCTGCCGAATCGACGGGCTCCTCGGTGATCAGGTCGCCAAGGGTGGGCTTGAGCTCCGCATGCATCTCAGGGGTACCGCCGAGCTCGCCGAGGCGGAGCTTGATCGGGGCGTGCAACGAAAGTTCGCCCAACTCGTGGGCCATCATCGCTTCGTCGATATCAGCAAACCGTCGTCCGGCGCCGATTGCGTCTTCGACGAACTCCGAGAGATAGAAGACGCCGATGACCATGTCCTGGCCCGGCGTGACGATCGGTCGTCCCGAAGCCGGTGAGAGCACATTGTTCGATGAGAGCATCAGGATCCTGGCCTCGGCCTGGGCCTCTGACGACAACGGAAGGTGAACCGCCATCTGGTCACCGTCGAAGTCGGCGTTGAATGCCTCACAGACCATCGGGTGGATCTGGATCGCCTTGCCTTCCACCAGCACCGGCTCGAAAGCCTGGATGCCGAGACGGTGAAGAGTCGGGGCACGGTTGAGCAGCACCGGGTGCTCCTGGATGACTTCTGAGAGCACATCCCACACCTGCGGGCGCTGGCGTTCGACCATCCGCTTGGCTGCCTTGATGTTCTGGGCCAAACCCAGATCGACGAGACGCTTCATCACAAACGGCTTGAACAGCTCGAGGGCCATGATTTTGGGCAGGCCACACTGGTGCAGCTTCAAGGCCGGGCCGACGACGATCACAGAACGACCCGAGTAGTCGACGCGCTTGCCGAGCAGGTTCTGGCGGAACCGCCCCTGCTTTCCCTTCAGCATGTCGGAGAGCGACTTGAGCGGGCGGTTACCCGGTCCGGTCACCGCACGTCCACGGCGCCCGTTGTCGAACAATGCATCGACGGCCTCCTGGAGCATCCTCTTCTCGTTGTTGACGATGATCTCGGGTGCACCGAGGTCGAGGAGTCGCTTCAGGCGGTTATTGCGGTTGATCACACGGCGGTAGAGGTCGTTGAGGTCGGAGGTGGCGAAACGGCCACCATCGAGCTGGACCATCGGACGAAGATCCGGGGGAATCACCGGAACGGTCTCGAGGATCATGTCCTGGGGCCGGTTCATGCCCTCCCAGAAAGGCTTGACCACTTTCATCCGCTGCGTGGCGCGCTGACGCTTCTGCGCCGACTTGGCATCGAGGTTCTCGTTGAGCAACTCCATCTCGGCGTCGAGGTCGAGGTTGAGCAGCAGTTCCTTGACTGCCTCCGCACCCATGCCACCGGTGAAGTAGTCGTCGTACCGGAAGTAGATCTCCCGCCACAACTGCTCCGACTCCACGAGATCTTTTGCCTTGAAAGTGCGGAAGGCGTCGAAAGCGTCCTCGACGAGCTCAACCTCGCGGTTGGTGCGATCCTCGCGTTCTTTGATCTCCTTCTCCACTTCCTTGCGGCGTGCGTTGATCTCCTGGCTCTTGGCGCCGCCCTCCTCCATGCGCTCCAGCTCGTCCTCGAGAGCTTCGAGGCGAACCTCATGCCACTCGGCGAACTCCGACTTGATGACTTCGATCTCGTCGTCGCGTGCCCCTTCGAGCTCGGGCAGATCCTTCTGGCGCTTCTCGTCGTCGACACCGGTGATTATGTAGGCGGCGAAGTAGATGACCTTCTCAAGTTGCTTCGGCGACATGTCGAGCAGGTAGCCGAGACGGCTGGGGACACCCTTGAAGAACCAGATATGGGTTACGGGGGCGGCAAGCTCGATGTGGCCCATCCGCTCGCGCCGGACCTTGGAGCGGGTGACTTCGACACCGCAGCGCTCACAGATGATCCCCTTGTAGCGGATCCTCTTGTATTTGCCGCAGTAGCACTCCCAGTCCCGCTGAGGGCCGAAAATGCGCTCGTCGAACAAGCCCTCCTTCTCAGGACGGAGGGTGCGGTAGTTGATCGTCTCCGGCTTCTTCACCTCTCCGTACGACCAGGTGCGAATCTGGTCGCTGGAGGCGAGGCCGATTTTCAGTTCATCGAATAGTTGCTGCGCCATAAATCCGTTATCCGTTGTCCCTTATCCGTGGTGCTTTTGCGGGCGTCTGACTCATTCCGAATCGGGCCGCTCAGGCCGACTCAAATCAATGCCGAGTGATTCGACAGAGCGATAGCTGTCCTCTTCGAGCTCGCGGAGCTCGACTTCCTCACCGGCCGAGAGCATCTCGACGTTGAGGCAAAGGCTCTGCATCTCCTTGATCAGGACCCGGAATGATTCGGGTATGCCTGGCTCGGGGATGTTGTCGCCCTTGACGATGGCCTCGTAGACCTTGACCCGGCCCTGGACATCGTCCGACTTGATGGTGAGCAGCTCCTGCAACGCGTACGCCGCCCCGTATGCCTCGAGTGCCCAGACCTCCATCTCACCGAACCGCTGCCCACCGAATTGCGCTTTACCGCCGAGGGGCTGCTGGGTGATCATGCTGTAGGGGCCTGTGGATCGGGCATGGATCTTCTCGTCAACGAGGTGGACCAGCTTCAACATGTAGATGTAGCCGACCGTGACCGTGGTGTCGAAGGGCTCACCGGTGCGGCCGTCGAACAGAATCGCCTTACCGTCGGGCTGGACCATCCGCTCACCGTCGCGGTTAGGCAGTGCATGGCCGATGACATCCATGATTTCGTCTTCACGGGCACCGTCGAAGACGGGCGTGGCCGTTTTCGTCCACGGCTTGGCGCCGACGGATGCCGGGCTGTCACCCGCGAAAGGCTCCCATCCCTGGGATGCGGCCCATCCAAGGTGAGTCTCGAGGATCTGCCCCAGGTTCATTCTGCTGGGCACACCGAGAGGCGACAGGATGATGTCGACCGGCGTCCCGTCTGCAAGGAACGGCATCTCCTCTTCCGGGAGGACCTTGGAAATGACACCTTTGTTACCGTGGCGCCCGGCCAGTTTGTCTCCTTCGGAGATCTTCTTCTGCTGGGCCACGTAGATGCGGACCAATTCGTTGACACCGGGCGGGAGGTCGAAGCCTTCGGAGCGGCGGAACACCTTCACCCCGATTATCTTCCCTGTCTCGCCGTGGGGCACTTTCAATGAGGTGTCACGCACCTCGCGTGCCTTCTCACCGAATATCGCCCGGAGGAGTCGCTCCTCAGGTGTCAGTTCTGTCTCACCTTTGGGTGTGACCTTTCCAACCAGGTAGTCGCCGGGGCCGACTTCGGCGCCGACACGGATGATTCCCTCTTCGTCGAGGTTGGCGAGGACTTCCTCGGGGACATTGGGGATGTCTCTCGTGATTTCCTCTGCGCCGAGCTTGGTGTCACGTGCGTCCAACTCATGCTCTTCGATGTGGATCGAGGTCAGCACGTCATCTTTGACCAGTCGCTCGGAGACAACGATTGCGTCCTCGTAGTTGTGGCCCTGCCAGGGCATGAAGGCAACGAGAAGGTTTCGGCCCAAAGCGAGCTCACCCTGTTCGGTGGAGGGCCCGTCGGCGAGAACATCGCCCACCTTGACCTTGTCGCCTTCGCGAACCAGCGGCTTGTGGTTCATGCAGGTTCCCTGGTTGGAGCGCCGGAACTTGTCCAATTTGAAGGTGTGCTTCTTGTTGGCACCCTTCTCCTTGACGATGATCTCATCGCCATTGATCTCGACGACCTCGCCGTCCACCGTTGAGATCACCATATCTCCGGAGTCCTGGGCTGCCCTTTGCTCGACACCGGTACCGACCAGAGGCGCGTCGGCGGTGAGAAGCGGCACAGCCTGACGCTGCATGTTGGAACCCATCAGGGCGCGGTTGGCGTCGTCGTGCTCGAGGAAGGGAATCAGCGATGTCGAAACCGAGACGATCTGCTTGGGAGAGACGTCCATGTAGTCGACGTCCTTGGACGGGATGTACTCGACCTCGCCACCCGCGAGGCGCACCAGCACCCTGGCGTTGGCGAAGGAACCGTTCTCCTTGAGCGGGGCGTTTGCCTGGGCAATGACAAACCGCTCTTCTTCGGTGGCGGTCAGATATTCGACCTTTTCGGTGACCACACCCTTTTCCACTTTGCGGTAGGGAGTCTCGATGAACCCGAACTCATTGACCCGGGCGTATGAGGCCAGGGAGCCGATCAGACCGATGTTCGGGCCCTCCGGCGTCTCGATCGGGCACATGCGGCCGTAGTGGGAGTGGTGGACGTCACGCACTTCGAAGCCCGCTCGCTCACGGGAGAGGCCACCGGGGCCAAGTGCCGACAGGCGCCGGCGGTGGGTCAGACCGGCCAGGGGGTTGGGCTGGTCCATGAACTGGCTCAGTTGGGATGTCCCGAAGAACTCCTTGATCGAAGCCGTCACGGGACGGATGTTGATCAGCGACTGCGGTGTGATCGCATCGGGGTCCTGGGTTGTCATCCGCTCACGGACGACCCGCTCGAGACGGGCAAGACCGACGCGAACCTGGTTCTGCACCAGCTCGCCAACCGTACGGATACGACGGTTGCCGAAGTGGTCGATGTCATCGGTGCCAACCGCAATCTCGGTTCCCTTGTGGGTGATGAGGGTCGGCTGCCCGGCATGAAGGGCGACCAGGTACCTGATCGAATCGACGATATCCTCGTCGCGGAGGAGTTGGAGCCCGTCGGCGCGGTAGTCGTCGGAATGGTCCTCACGGAACTTCTGGCCGACCTTGTAACGGCCGACCCTGGTCAGGTCGTAACGCTTCGGGTTGCGGAACATGGTCTGGATGAGACCGCGTGCCGATTCGACTGTTGTCGGCTCACCGGGACGCAGCTTGCGATACAAGTCGAGGAGGGCATCCTCTTTCGTGGCGTTGGTGTCCTTCTCTATCGTGTTCTGGATTGAGGGGGCGTTGTCGAAGAGCGCCAGGACCTCTTCGTCCGTCTCCACGATGCCGAGTGCCTTGAGAAAAGAGCTCACATACTGACGGCGTTTGCGGTCGACGCGGACACCAATCGTGTCCTTCTTGTCGGTGTCGAGCTCGAGCCATGCCCCCCGCCCCGGGATGATCTTCGCCGAGAAGATGTCCCGGTCGGATGTCTTGTCGGGCGTGCTGTCGAAGTAGATACCGGGCGACCTGACGAGCTGGGAGACGATGACCCGCTCGGTGCCGTTGATGATGAAGACACCTTTGTCGGTCATGATCGGGAAGTCGCCGAGGAAGACCTGCTGTTCTTTGATCTCCCCGGTGCCCTTGTTCATGAACCTCGCGGTCACGTACAAAGGCTGGGCGTAGTTGGAGTCCCGCTCTTTGGCCGCTTCGAGATCCATCAACGGATCGCCGAAGCGGTGATCGGTCAGCTCGAGAGCGAGCGAACCGGTGAAATCTTCAATGGGGCTGATCTCGGTGAATATCTCCTTGAGTCCCTCGTCGAGGAACCACTGGAATGACTCATGTTGAACAGCAAGTAGGTCGGGTAGCGGCAACACTTCGGGAATTTTCCCGAAAGAGAAGCGCTCAGCCACGCGCGAAGCCAAGAGGTGCCTCCTTGGAAATGCGGAATAGAACTAGGTAACGCAGAGAAAGGCATGCTAACAGACGCGTCAGCATGACTCCAATCGAAATCTTCAAATGTCGAAACAAACCGATGCGGGTGCTTCCGCGTCGGCCGGGTTCGGGTCCGGGGACCACCACCATCCTATCCGACAGCGGCATTTTGAGTCAAGGGTTTGTCTGAACCGCCGGCTAAGAGTTGGCGACAATGCCCAGCCTCGCACCGTCCAGCACCCGGATGTGCCGGTATCCGGTCTCCACGATATTCTGGTCTTTGAGTCGGCCGAGCGACTCGTTCACCGACTGGCGGCTCACCCCGAGCAACGTGGCAATGGTTGTCTGCGACAGATACACCTCACCCGTGCCGTCGGACTCCTCGAGCAGTAGATCGGCGACCTGGCCGAGGACAGTCTTGTGGATGAGGTGGAGGACCCGGCGCTGGGTCTCCTCCATCCGGGCCAGCGCACCCACCAACCATCTCATGCTTATCTCAGGGTGCTGGGCCAGCAGCGGAAGCACCCTGTCACGCTCGAAGGCGAAGGCCCGGACCCGGCTGACGGCCTGGACCGATGCGATGTGTTGGCGGTTCTGGAGCATCGAGACATCGCCGAGCAGTGAGCCCGCTCCTGCCCTCGAGACCACGCGCCGAGCCGAGTCGGACCCCCGGTAGATCTCGACTTCGCCTGACTCGACCAGGTACGCGGTGGTGGCCACATCGCCTTCCTTGAAGAGGTGCGTGCCGGGGTACTTGGGGATTAGATCGGCGGACTCGACGAGCACCTCGAGGTCTGACGTCGTCAGCGGGACATACTCGGGCCGCCCGAATGAACGCGCCAGCCAATCGAGATGCTGTTCATCGGCTTGACTCATGGCTTCCAATGCAAACATCGACTGGGTTGACATCCTTCCTTTAAGCAAATGACCGGAGGTGGCATAACATGTCGCTGGCGGTGTCCAACCACTTTTCCTTTCGCTCCCCACTTCTCTACATCGGCTTTGTCCTCGCAGTCTCGCTGGGGGCTTTCACCTACGCCTGGTACGACCATCTGGTTGCCGGGGGTGAGACGGTGGCCGGAAATGTCGAATACGCGGGCGAGCGCCTCGACGCGTGGACCTCGGAGGAGGTGCGGGCGTTAGTGATCGACCGGAGCACGGATATCCTCTCCCGCGAGATCTCGATAGCAACACCTGACGGGGTGATGTCGATGCAGCTCGACGAGATCGGGTTCTCCTACGACGTCGACCGCGCGGTCGATCGGGTACTTTTCGCACGCCGCACCGGAGGTGCCCTCGATCAGTTCACGAGGTGGGTGGCCACGCTGACCACAACCGAACGGGTAGCCGAGCCCATTTCATTCGATCCCGAAGCTGCCCACGAGACGCTTACTGCGCTCCCTGCCCTCGTCTTCGACCCACCTGTGTCCCCCGACATCGAGATGAATGACGAGTGGAGGCTCGAAGTCGTCCCGGGCGTTCCCGGTGCCGTTGCCGACATCGAAATGCTCGTCGACGACCTCGGAGCATTGGATCCGAAAGGCACCGGGCTGGCTGTCGAGGCAACGGCCGTTGAGGTTCCGCCCGATTTCACCGACGAGATGGCTGCGGGTGTCGCAGACCGGTTGAACCAATTGACCCAGTCAGGTGTCCGGCTCATCATCGGCGGCGACATGCGACAGATGTCCCCTGCTGCGCTTCGCCGTCATCTAGCGGTGACCATCGAAGACAACGAGATGATTCCGGTCTTCGACCATTCTGGCCTCCAGGCCGAGATAGAGACCGTGTTCCCGGACCCGATCGGCCAAATCGTCAGCCCCACCTTCGAGGTCGATGGCGATGAAGTGACCGTCTTCGAGCCGGGGCGACCTGCCGATGTGTGCTGTTCCTCCAATACTGCCGAGAAGCTGGGGAGTGCGGTTCTCGCCGGGGCGGATGGCCCGTTTGCTCTCACCACCCGGCCCGACTCCGACCCGACCCGGACCGCCTGGTACGACGGGAGCCTCATCGTCGAACAGGTGTCCACGTTCTCGACACCGCATAGTTGCTGTGAGAACCGTGTGATCAACATCCAGCGGATGGCCGATATCGTCCGTGGCTACTACCTGGTTCCGGGTCAGATCGTCTCTCTCAACGAATATGTCGGCCCCAGGACCCGGGAGAAAGGGTTTGTCGCGGCTGGAGCTATCCGGTCCGGGCATCTCGTTCCGGAGATCGGGGGTGGCGTTTCCCAGTTCGCCACCACCATCTTCAACGCCGCCTACTTCGCCGGGCTCGACTTTGTCGAGTATCAGGCCCACTCCCTGTACTTCTCTAGGTATCCATACGGACGGGAGGCCACGATCTCCAATCCGGCCCCTGACCTGGTGATCGAGAACACCACCGACTACCCGGTTCTGATCTGGACCTCCTACACGCCGACCTCGATCACCGTGAGCATGTACTCGACAAAGAACGTCCAAGTCGACCAGGTAGCGACGCGCACCTCGCGAAGGAACCAGTGCACCTATGTCGAGACCGACCGGCAAAGGGTTTACGCCGACGGCAGGACGGTTATCGACACGTTCTGGGCGCTCTACCGCCCCGCCGACGGGATCGACTGCAACGGCAACCGATTACCGGAGTAATTCAGGCAGCGACGGCCAGCAGACCGCTCCGTTTCAACTGCCTCATCGCGAGCACCCCGAGCACGGGACCCACCGCCAGCACGGGAAATGCCCATCGCCACGTGAGGGCTTCGGCGATCGACGGAACGCCGCGGATCGTGACCAGCGTGAGCAGAAACCCAACAGCTGTCTGGAGAGTGAGCGCTGTGCCTCGAATCCGGTCCTCGGCCGTCTCTGTGACCATCGCAGAGAACTGGGCGCTGTCGGCGATCACGGCCAATCCCCAAGCAAAGAGCACGGGCAGCGCGATCCAGGGCGATGCCCCAAATACGAGCGGGGTGAGCAGGGCGCAGGATCCCGAGATCACCAGGGCTCCTCCGGCGATCCCGGTCCGGCCCAGCCGATCGGCAAGCGTGCCGGCCCACACGCAGGAGACGAATCCCGAGGCGATGATCAGAAAAGTCACCACCGGCACAGGCCCGTAGCTGACCCCCGACACCTCAGCCGAGGCCAGCACAAATGCGCCAATCCAGGTCCACATCGCGTACAACTCCCACATGTGTCCGAGATATCCGTAGGTGCTGAGCCGGACGCCACGGTTGCCGATGACCGTCGCCACCTGGTCCCATCGGAACCGTTGCACCGGAACCTCGTATGGCCCATCCGAGATCCTGCTCATCAATAACCCGGCTGCAGCAGCCAACACCGATGACGCCACGATCACCCCCGGCCAGTCGAGCCCGAGGCCCCGGGTCAGGTGAGGCGAGGCCGAACCAACCGTGAGCGCGCCGACCAGAACACCAAGAGCCATGCCCCGGCCCTCCCGAAACCAGCCGGCCATGACTTTGAGACCCGAGGGATATACCCCGGCAAGGGCCACGCCTGTTGCAAAACGCAATACGAAGGCCACCCAGGCGGTGTCAGCGGATATCAGAAGCAGGCCGAGGTTTGCCAGCGACCCTGCCATTGCGCTCAAAAAGAAGATTCTCCTACTGGGAAAGATGTCGGCGACATTCAGAATTGCCAGTCCCAGCGCCCCTGCAACAAACCCGACTTGAACGGACAGGGTCAGGGCGGCCTCGCCGTTGGCGGACAGCGACCACTCGTCAACGAGCGGTCCGGCCACAGCCGTGGCGCTGAACCACAAGCTGAGGGCGAGCAATTGGCTGATCGATATCAGCCCGAGTGCTCCACGCTGCTCGCGAGTCAGATATCTGAAGGTGCCGCCCAAACTGTCAACCTCCGAGTGCTGCAACCGCTTCGATCGCCGGATCATCCCCGAAGCCGAGGAGGTTTGCGATGAAAAGGACCACCACTACCAGCACGATTGCGATCAGCAGACCGACCAGCCAGGGCGGGCGTTTCGACTTAGGCGCTTTGTGCACATGAATAACCTAGTGCCCTGGCCAGTAACGATGGCGATGTTCAGGGCGAGTCAGGGGTGTCGTCCAGCAAGGACGCAGGACGAAGGCGCACCCGGCCCGTTCGTCGAGGACGAGGACGCAGCTGGCGGCGTCATCTGGCCGTCCTGAACGCGGCAAACGTTAGTGGTCGGGGCACTAGCTGCGACTCCCCGAATACAGTCTCCCCTGTGAATAGAGAGAGAAGAGCGACGAGTAAGTCGACCAAAGAGAGAGGGACGACCACCGAAATCGGTTGGCGGGAATGGGTGGCATTGCCCGAGTTCGGGATCCCGGCAATTCAGGCGAAGGTTGACACCGGTGCAGACAGCTCCTCGCTGCACGCCTTCGACCAGCAGCGCTTCACGCGTGACGGAGTCGAATACATAAGGTTTGACATCCACCCGTTGAAGCGCTCCAGGGCTGCCTCAGTCACCTGCGAGGCCCCCGTGGTCATGGAGCGGAAGGTGAAGAATCCCGGTGGCCGCACCGAAATACGCCCGGTCATATCCACTCCCGTGGTCGTCAATGGGGTGCAGATTCGGGCTCTGATCAATCTCACCGAGCGGGACGAGATGTCCTTTCGTATGCTCATAGGGAGAAGAACGCTTCGGGGAAAGTTCCTGGTCAATCCGGGCCGTAGCTACCTCGGCCCCCGACCAGACTTGAAGGAATCATGAAAATAACAATCCTGTCCAGAAACCCGTCTCTCTACTCGACAAAGCGACTTCGCGAAGCCGGGACCGAACGCGGCCACCAAGTATCGGTCGTCGATTATCTGCGCTGCTACATGGACATCACCGGAGGACGGCCCCGGGTGCTCTATCGGGGCGATGAGGTTCAGCCGGATGCGGTGATCCCCAGGATCGGTGCCACTTATACCTTTTACGGGACTGCGGTGGTCCGCCAGTTTGAGATGGCCGACGTGTTCACCGCGGTCAGCTCGGAGGGGATCAGCCGCTCTCGAGACAAGCTGCGTTCGATGCAACTGCTCTCGAGGGCTGGGGTGGGGCTACCCACCACGTCGTTCGCCCACTCGACCCAGGATGTCCAAGGTGTCCTCGACGTCGTAGGTGGGGCGCCGGTGGTCGTCAAGCTACTCGAGGGGACTCAGGGTCTCGGTGTGGTGCTCGCAGAAACGAAAAAGGCAGCCGAATCGGTGATCGGAGCGTTTCGCCAACTCGACGCCAACATCCTCGTCCAGCAGTTCATCAAGGAAGCCGGCGGAGCCGACCTCCGGGCCTTCGTCGTCGACGGGAGAGTGATCGCTGCGATGAAGCGACAGGGTGCCCCCGGAGAGTTCAGATCTAATCTTCACCAGGGTGGCAGCGCGGAGACGGTGAAACTCACACCGAAGGAGAGGGCGACTGCGATTCGGGCCGCCAAGACCATGGGGTTGAGCATTGCCGGCGTGGACATGATCCAATCCGAGAGCGGTCCGATGATTCTCGAAGTCAACTCCTCACCCGGCCTGGAGGGGATCGAGAAGGCAAGCCAGAAAGACGTGGCCGGGGAGATCATCGACTATATCGAAGGGAACGCCGAAATCCGGGGCAGCAGACGATCCGATGGTTGAGGCCCGCAACGATCCCATCTCGGTGGGCGAGACGACAGTCCCCCCGGGGCGGAAGGTCCGCATCGAGTTGCCCTTTGCACGGCTCTCAACCGGCTCGACGGCGTCGCTCCCGGTGGCGGTGATAAATGGCCGCAGCACCGGGCCCAACATGTGGATCTCGGGAGCCGTCCATGGCGACGAGCTCAACGGAGTTGAAATAGTTCGACGGGTGATGCGCCAACTGGATGCGAAGAGCCTCAGGGGCGCCCTGATCGCGGTGCCGATCGTCAATCCTCTGGGGTTCATCCACGAGTCTCGCTATCTCCCGGACCGCCGTGACCTGAATCGCGCTTTTCCGGGGTCAGAGCGAGGATCGTCTGCGGCGCGACTCGCTCATCTCTTCATGACTGAGATCGTGGCGCAGTGCTCGGTCGGAATCGATTGCCACACCGCCACCGGTCACCGCACCAATGCTCCCCAGATCCGTGCCGACATCGAGGATCCCGAGACCATGAAATTGGCCCGTGCCTTCGGCGCCCCGTTCACGATCCACGCCCGCGCTCGGGATGGGTCGTTGCGGGAGGCCGCGACTTCACGTGGCATCACTATGCTGCTGTACGAATCGGGACAGGCCCATCGCTTCGATGAGCCTGCGATCGAAGCCGGGGTGACCGGGATCATGCGTTGTCTCCGGTCGCTCGGGATGATCGACGCCCGCCTGCCGCGCGCCGCGCCAACCCGGGTCTTCCGCCGCACCCAGTGGGTCAGGGCGAGACGGGGTGGGCTGGTTCGAGTGTTCCCCGCGTTGGGTGAGCGTGTTGAGCGAGGGGATGCGATCGCTGAGATCTCCGACGCCTTCGGCTATCGGCCCACATCGGTCAAAGTGACCGAAAGCGGGTGGGTGGTGGGGCGCAGCCTCAACCCGCAGGTGAGCCCCGGAGACGCCCTCGTCCACATTGCGGTCGAGGCGCCTTCCGGAGACCGGAACTAGAACTCAGGAGGCTTTCTTGATCTCCTCGAGCCACCTGCGCCGTATCGCCCGGCGCTCCTTGGGAGTGTGACCACCCCAGATACCTTCAGGCTGATTGCTCTCGATCGCCCAGGTAAGGCATTCCGAGGCCACCGGGCAGGTGGCGCAAACCGCCTTTGCCTGCGAGATCCCGGCCAGGTCGTCGGAATCGGGAAAGAACGAAACCTCGTATGTAACTTTCACACAAGCGGCGGCTTCCCGCCACGGTGTAACTTCTAAATCAATCATTTCTCCCCAATCATGAGGTGAACCAGGTAAACGCAGCCTCAAGGCTTTTCGTTCCCGTTTTCTGGTACGGCCAAACCCTCCGTCTATGTCCAAAGAACGGGCTCAATGCCACTTATTCGGAGCGAATCACCAACCTGGATGAACCCCGGCTGGCACCGATCAGTCTCGCAATTCGGCCCGGGCCACCGACCTCCGGTGCACCTCGTCCGGGCCGTCGGCTATCTGAAGCCAGCGCCCCATCGAGTAGAGGGAGGCAAGGGGGAAATCCTCGGTGAAACCGGCGGCGCCGAACAGCTGCATGCCACGGTCGGCCACATAAGTCAGCAGCTCCGGGGCGGCGACTTTGATGGCGGCGATCTCGGTCCTGGCTGCCTTGGTGCCCATCTTGTCGATCATCCACGCAGTCTTCAGGACGAGGAGCCGGGTCTGCTCGATTCTGATCCGGGCGTTGGCGATCCACTCCTGGATTACCCCCTGTTCAGAAAGCGGCTTGCCGAATGCCGTCCGCTCCTTTGATCGTTTCACCATCAGGTCGAGACAGCGCTCTGCCGCCCCGATGGCCCTCATGCAGTGATGAATACGGCCGGGTCCGAGTCGGGCCTGGGCGATTGCGAAGCCACCGCCCTCTTCCCCAAGCAGGTTGGCGGACGGGATCTCCACCCCATCGAACTCGATCTCCGGATGGCCCCCGCGGTCTTGATATCCGAAGACCGTCGGCTCCTTGACAATGGTGACGCCAGGGGTGTCCATCGGGACGATGACCATCGACTGGCGCCGGTAGGGGTCGGCATCGGGGTTGGTGACACCCATGACGATGGAGAATTTGCACCTCTCCGAAGCGGCGCCAGAAGAAAACCACTTCCTTCCCGAAATGACGTAGGTGTCGCCCTCTTTCCGCATCGCGGTCTCGATGTTGGTCGCGTCCGAACTCGCGACGGCGGGCTCGGTCATCGAAAAACATGACCGGATCTCCCCGTCGAGTAGGGGCATCAGCCACCTCTCCTTCTGCTCCGCGGTCCCGAACATGTGGAGGATCTCCATGTTGCCGGTGTCGGGAGCCGAGCAGTTGATCGCCTCCGGCGCCAGCGCCGGGCTCCATCCGGTTATCTCGGCGAGGGGAGCGTACTCGTGGACACTCAGCCCTCCTCCCAGATCCTCGTCGGGCAGGAACAGATTCCACAACCCGAGAGAGCGTGCGATCTGCTTCAGATCCTCGATGACCGGTGGATGGAAGTGGGGGTCCCCGGACATTTCCATCTGCTCCGCATAGACCTTCTCGGCCGGGAAGACTTCGGACTCCATGAATCCAAGCAATCGGCCCCGGAAGTCTTCTACGCGCTCGCTATAGGCAAAGTCCATAGTCGGTCAGGCTAATGCCCGGCCGGTGGGTCGGGCTCTGTCGGATCGGACTCCTCCTCACCGGCCAGCTTCTCCGCGGGGGTGTCGAAGTCGAGAACAGGCAGCCCCGTCGCCGGGGCAGGGCCCATCAGGCGGGAGACCTCACCCCAGAGAAGCCAACCGGTCAGAATCGCCACGAAGATCAGCTGATAGAGGATTGCAATCGCCAACCCGGCGGCCGCAGTGACGAAGAAGACCACGTTGGCGATGCTCTCACCCCGATTCGGGGCGATCCGCTCGAGAAGCGACGAGAAGAGATGACCGCCATCCAGGGGCCGGATCGGCAGCCAGTTGAGCAGGCCCCAGAAAACGTTCACCAGAACCAGGTTGTCCAACACAAACCTGGTTACGCCGGCAAACGGGCCGAAGGTAGCAGCCGCGATCCAGACGATACCGCCGAAGAGCAGCCCGGTCGCCGAGCCGGCGGCAGCGATCAGAGCCCGGCGGCCCGGAGTGACTCCCCCATCGGGCACGGTCCAGGAGGTCAGCCCGCCTATTCCGTTCAACTCGACAGCGACCTCCGACCCAAAGTGGCGTGCCGTCAGGGCATGACCGAGTTCATGGATGAGGATCGAGACGAAAAGGATGCCGACCCAGGCGAGGATCAGGTCGACCCGGCTCAGGCTGAACCCCAAGAAGGCAGCGATGAGCAGGAATGAAGGCCGCACCTCCACCGGAATCCCCAGAAGTTTAAATCTCAGCAAGTCACCATGATGCCTCAATTGGAGATTGAGGTGTATCCGGGAACGGAATCCGGAACCGTTCTGTGAGTGTCTGCCTACACAGAACGTGCGCGAACACTCACAGAACGGATTCTTGCGAGCGGGTTAACGTAGGAATCATGTCCTACAACCACCTACGCGAGGCAGTTGACGCCGACCTTCCGCGCCTGCGGGCGACACTCGAAGATCTCATCAGGATCCCATCGGTGAGCGCTCCCGGTTACGACCGTGCCCATGTCCGCCAGGCCGCCGACCACATCGTGGGTTTGCTCGAGGCGGGTGGGTTCGAAAATGTCCGCCTGCTCGAGCCAGACGAGGGCAATCCGGCGGTGTTCGGCGAGATCCCCGGCCCGGAGGGTGCGCCCACAGTTCTCCTCTACGCCCACTACGACGTGCAACCGCCCGGGCCGATCACCGAGTGGGAGACCGGTCCTTTTGAGCCGCACGAAATCGACGGCCGCCTCTATGGGCGAGGTGCTTCTGACGACAAGGCAGGGATCGTCATGCACCTCGGAGCCATTGCCGCCCATGGAGACGGCCTTCCGGTGGGAGTTCAGGTGTTCTTCGAGGGTGAGGAGGAGGCCGGGTCGATCTCACTCGAAGGCCTCCTCGAGGAGTACTCACACCTCCTCAAACCGGACGTGATCGTGATCGGCGACGGTGGGAACTGGGCGGTCGGGGTGCCGGCGCTCCTCACCTCACTGCGCGGCCTGGCGGCGGTCTCCTTCGAGTTGCGGACCCTCAACTCGGCGGTGCACTCCGGTCAATACGGGGGGGTCTATCCCGACGCTCTCACCGCCCTTTCCCGACTGCTGGCGAGCCTCCACCACGACAACGGCGACGTAGCAATCGAAGGCCTGGTCGCAACCGAGTCTGCCGGGCTAGATGTTCCCTCCGAGCTTGCCCGCCAGATGATCGGCGCGGTCGACGGGGTGAAGGAGATCGGCTCTGGATCGATACCTTCGCGTCTGTGGACCAGGACCAGTGTCTCAGTGCTTGCGATCGACGCTCCCCCGGTCGCCGAGGCCATCAACCAACTGGTCCCCGTGGCGAGGGCCAAGGTGAGCATGCGAATCGCCCCGGGCCAGGACGCCGGCGATGCCCTCGAAAAGCTGAAGTCACACCTCGAGGCCAATGCCCCATGGGGGACCTCGATCGAAATCCTGCACGAGGAGACCGGCGACGCGTCTGTGCTCGACACCGAACACCCGGTGGTGAAGCTATGGGAGGAAGCTTTCCGCGAGGCCTTCGGGACCGAGCCGGTCCATATGGGCGCCGGAGGTTCGATCCCTTTTATCGCGACCTTTGCCGAGCTCTTTCCTGACGCACCGATCCTGGTGACCGGCTGCGGAGACCCGACCTCTGCGATTCACGCCCCAAACGAGAGTCAGGACCTCGCCGACGTTGGACGGTCCACCCTGGCCCAGGCGATCGCCTTCTCCATGCTTGCCGAGCGCGGCTAGTCCGGAAACAGGACTAGCGAGCCCCGGGAAAGCCGAGCTGGCGCCAGGCTTCGTAAACGACGATCGCCGCCGAGTTGGAGAGGTTCAGAGAGCGGACGCCGGGGACCATCGGAATCCGCACTGTGTCGGAAACCCATCGGAGATGCTGGACTTCGTCGGGCAGGCCGACCGACTCGGGGCCGAACAAGAAGCTGTCTCCGGACCGGTACTCGATGTCTGAGTGAAGGGTTCTCCCGTCGACCGTGAATGCAAACACCCGCGACGGCGTTTCGGACGCCCTCCAGTCGTCGAGGGTGGCATGCACCTTGACCACGGCCCTGTCCCGATAGTCCATCCCGGCCCGCCGGAGCCGGGCGTCATCGAGTTCGTAACCCAGCGGCTCGATCAGGTGGAGACGGCATCCGGTCACAGCCGCCAGCCGCATCGCATTTCCGGTGTTGGGCGGGATCTCGGGCTCGTAGAAGACAATTGAGAACATCAGCGGATGTCGAAGAGACGCATCTCGGTATCCTCGATGTCACGGAGCCCGTCGTAGTCGACCTCGACAGCATCGATCCGGCGCGAGTCAGCGAGGACCCTCGCTTGGGGCGTTATCAGCTGGGCGGCGAGAATTCCCCGCACCGGACTCAGCCGGGGATCGCCGTTGAGTCTCTCTAAGTAGCGGGCCAGTTGCTCGACCCCATCGATGTCCCCGCGTCGCTTGATCTCGATCGCCACCGTCTCCCCTTCACTCGATGCGCACAGGAGGTCGACCGGCCCGATGTCCGTCGGGTACTCACGCCGGATCAAGGTGAGACCGTCTTCGAGGACCCACGGCTTGCCCGCCAGCAGGACCTGAAGGTGCTCCTCAACGCCGTCCTTGACCAGTCCGGGATCATCTCCGAGATCATGGACCACGTCTTCGAACACCTCGGCGATCGAGATCACCAGTTCCTCTCCCTTCCGGTTGGTCACCACCCAGCGGTCTTCTTCGGTGACCAGCATGTTCGGTGCGACCATCCAGTTGAGCGGTTTGGAGGCATTGCCGTCGGAGTGGATCGCAAGCGTCCCGTCAGCCTTGACCATGATCAGCCGGACCGCTTCGGGAAGATGTGCTGTGAGGCGACCGGAGTAGTCAACGGTGCACCTGGCAATGACAAGACGCATCCCAAGTTTCTAACAGATTCGGGCAACGAAGCGTTAGCCCCCTTGCAATCACACAGTCCGGATCACCCACACCATGTATCCCAGCCCAAACCACAGACGCCGCTCACCCAGTCGGGGGGATATAAGGGGGGTCGTCCCCCCTTGCAATCGATTTGGTCGGGCGGCTGAATACGAACCAGAGCGCATACACCCATACCGCGGCAAGGATGATGCGCACCACTGTGTTATCGATGAGGACGAAGGCCGAGACCCCCAGGGACACCGTGATCGCCGTGGCCGCCCACCACTTCATCCTTGTAGTCAACCCACCCTGATAGGCGCCGATCATCCTGCCGAAATAGCGATGGTTGACCAGCCAGTCGTGGAGGCGATCAGAGGACCGGGCAAAGAAAAAGGCGGCGAGGACCACGAAATCGATGGTGGGAATGCCAGGGAGAATGCTGATCGCTGCAAAGAAGACGCAGATCAGCCCGAGAACCAGATACACGCCTCGAATCAGTAGGCTCCGCGGCTTCTTCACTGGCTGCGCTGTCGACTGCATCCGGAGTTGAAAGTATTCCCGGGCGGAGCCGACAGCTAGTCGGAAAAGCCTGTAAGCCCGCTCGACCCCATGGTTCGCCGCGGGACGTTTTAGTATCACATCCCGTGCCTATTGCATCACCAGACAAGTATCTCGAAATGCTCGACCGGGCTCGCCAGGGAAGTTGGGCGCTGCCTGCGATCAACGTGACCTCTTCCTCGACGCTGCTCGCTGCGTTCGAGGGATTTGCCGAGGCCGGATCGGATGGGATCGTTCAGGTGTCCTACGGCGGCGCCGAATTCGCCTCAGGTCAATTGAACAAGTCGATGGAGGTGGGAGCGGTCGCCCTCGCTGAATTCGCCCACGCCGTGGCCGACCAGTACCCGGTGAACATCGCCCTCCACACCGATCACTGCCCAGCGAACAGGGTCGACGGCTTCATCCGGCCGCTTCTCGAGGTGAGCCGCGATCGGTTGGCTGAGCGTGGGTTCCCGCTGTTCCAGAGTCACATGCTCGACGCATCGGAGCTGCCGATGGAGGAGAACCTGGCTCTCGCCGCCGAGCTGTTAGAGAAATGCGCAGATCTGGGAATCATCCTCGAACTGGAGATCGGCATCGTCGGCGGGGTCGAGGACGCAACCGATCACACCGACGTCGACCGATCCAAGATGTACACCTCACCCGAGGACATGGTCCGGGTCTCCGAGGTTCTCGGCACCTTCGACAGGGGCATCTACCTGCTCGCTGCCGTGTTCGGCAATGTGCACGGGGCCTACAAGCCGGGGGCAGTCCAACTCGACCCGACCATCCTTCGCGATGGGCAGCAGGCGGTCGAGGATCGATTCGGCCCCGATGCCCGCCACTTCCTGGTGTTCCATGGCGGTAGCGGCTCGAGCCTCGAGGAGATTCACGAGACCCTCGGTTACGGGGTCGTCAAGATGAACATCGACACGGACTGTCAGTACGCGTATACCAGGCCGATCGTCGACCACATGTTCACGAACTACTCCGGAGTACTGAAGGTCGACGGCGAAGTCGGCGACAAGAAGACCTATGACCCACGGTCGTATATGAGGAAGGCCGAATCCGGGATGTCGGCGCGAGTGATCGAAGCCTGTGTCCATCTCCGCTCCGACGGAAAATCCATCGGCTGACGATGGACAAACAACCCGGTTACCACACCTGGGCCACCTCCGATCGCCTTATTCCTAAGACTTTCGTCCGCCCTTTCATCCGCTTTTCTCAGGTCGAAGCCTCCTCGGGAATCGTCCTCCTCGTTGCTGCGATCATCGCCCTCATCTGGGCGAACTCGGCCTATTCGGAGGCCTACTTCGCAATACTGGACGAGCACCTGACCATCACTATCGGGGACTTCCAATTCGACGAGTCGGTGCTTCATCTCATCAACGACGGGTTGATGGCCATTTTCTTCTTTGTGGTCGGCCTCGAGATCAAGCGAGAGATGGTCATCGGGGACCTGCGCGACCCGCGAACAGCCGCCCTTCCGGTTATGGCGGCGCTTGGCGGGATGATGGTGCCCGCCCTCATCTACCTGGCCTTCAACGTCGGGACAACCGCCAGCCAGGGTTGGGGAATCCCGATGGCCACCGACATCGCCTTCGCCATCGGGGTTGTGGCCCTGCTCGGCAGTCGCGTCCCTTCCGGGGCAAAGCTCTTCCTGCTCACGCTGGCAATCGCCGATGACATAGGCGCGATATCGGTAATCGCGATTTTCTACACCTCCGATCTCGAACTCGGTTTCCTCACCGCGGCCATCGCCGGTCTCGCCATCCTCTGGCTGGCCAACAAGGTGAACATCCGGGCACTCATCTTCTACATCCCGATGGCTTTCTTGATCTGGTACTTCACTCTGGAGTCCGGAGTCCACGCGACACTCGCCGGTGTCGCTTTGGGGTTCCTCACGCCGGCCAAGCCTTACTTCACCCCCCGACAGTTCGACGCCCGGGCGAGGGCGATCCTCGATCAGTTCCCCACCGACTCCGACTCACCAATCGCCCACCACCACAGCGAGCACGAGGTGGTGTCGATGATCCAGACAGCCCAGGAGTCGATCTCGCCCCTGAGCCGCTTGGAGCACAACCTGATCAAGTGGAGCTCTTATGCAATCGTGCCCCTTTTCGCCCTGGCCAACGCTGGTGTCGACTTTCGCGATACTTCGATCGCAACAGCCGCCAGGTCTGCAGTCGCCCTGGGCGTCGCGGTGGGTCTTGTGGTCGGAAAGATTGCGGGCATAACCCTCTTCACCGCAGCCGCCGTCCGGCTCGGGGCAGGAAGGCTCCCCGCGGGGACAACCTGGACCCACATAATCGGGGTGGCGGCTGTGGCGGGCATCGGATTCACCGTTTCATTGTTCGTGACCGGGCTGGCCTTCACCGACCCGCTCCAGGCAGGCCATGCGAAGCTGGGGATCTTCATCGGCTCGATCATCGCCGGAGTGCTCGGGTCCCTGATCCTGCTCGGGTCGAAGAGGCCAGAGATGGTGGTGATCGTGGAGTGAGGAATCCACCGCCGCAGTACGACTGTATCGAGTGCGGCGGCGTCGCCCACCTGATCAGCTTCCTTCCCAACGACGGGGAACTCGAGGACGGCACTCCTCTGGCCTATCGCTGCTCCGACTGCAACGACAGGTTCGACGTGGTGTGGGAGCCGGACGACGGAAACGACCTCACGCCCAATGGTGAACATTGATCGAATCCGGGTCGACCCCGAATTTTGCACAGAACTCATTGAACGACCGCTCCGGAACGCCTTTCCACTCCAGGTCGTCCAGGCTCTCGCTGATTGGCACATCGAGGCGGAGGGTCGTCAGCTCCCGGAACAGCATGGCGTCGTCGATGCCGGCCGCGAGTGTGGCTGCAAGTTTCTCAGCCCCGCGGACTTTCACCCCCCAGTCGTCCGGTGACGGGGGAATCATCTCGAGACGCGGGAACCGGCCAAGAACCAAAGAAGCCGATTTCGCTCCCCATCCGGGCAATCCGGGAACGCCGTCGGCGGTGTCGCCTACGAGGGCGAGATAGTCTGGTATCGACTCGGGGTGGACCCCGAACTTCTCGACCACCCCGTCCTCGTCGATGATCTTCCGCTCTCTCCGGTTGTAGGTGACAATCCTCTCGCCGATGACAGCCTGGCAGAGGTCTTTGTCGGGAGAGCAGATGACCACCTTCTCGACGTCGTCGACCCAACGGACCGCCGCCGTCGCCAGGGCGTCATCGGCTTCAAACTCGATGTTGCGCCACACGACGACGCCGATCGCTTCCAGCGCGTCTTCGACCCAGGGAAACTGCCGGAGCAAGATCTCGTCCATCCCGGCAGAGCTCTTGTATGCCGGGAACATGATGTTGCGGAACGACTCGATCACCGTATCGAAGCTGGCGGCGAGATGGGTGACACCGGGCTCTCGGAGCAACTGCAGGGTGGAATCGACAACGCCGATAGTGGCGCGGATATCGTCGCCAGCCGACGAGATAATCGTGTCCTTGCGTCCGAAGTGAGCCCGGAACAACTCATAGGTACCATCTAACAAGTGGAGATTCACGAAACAGATCCTACGACAGATCCAGCACGGGAACCCTGGGACGAGGTGAGCAACCGGTTCGGTGAGCTCGGGAGCCGGCTCAAGTCGACCTACCAAAAGGTTGCTGATGACCGGGGCCCGTCCGAAGAGGAAATCAAAGGCGCCTTCACGACCCTGGCCGGGGCATGGGACCAGATCGCCGAGTCTGTCTCTGAGATAATGCGGGACCCCGAGACGCGGGATGGCCTGAAGCGAGCCGCGAACTCACTAGCCAGCGCTCTCGGTTCGACCCTCTCTGACCTCAGCTCTGAGTTCCGGCCCGACGTGGGCCAACCCGAAGCTTCCGAGGAGGAATAGGAAGTCAACTGTCCCGCTCCTCGAGCAGACCGTTTATCAGCGCAACACCGGTTGCCGGGTCGTCGACAGTGATGACGAACTGGTTTCCCTCCTTGAACGTCACCACCAGTGCCACTCCCGGCCGGAGGACGAGCGCCGTTTTACCGGGGAGATTCCTCCAACCTCGACCCCCGTAGCCGGCAGGGTCGACGTCGATTGCACGCGCCGACGAGATCTCGGCGAGTGGGAACTTCCTGACCGGGATGCCTCCGAGCCGGATTCGCATCCCGTCGTTGGTGACATGCGCCTCAACCTGGGAAAAGACAACGCCAATCCCCGCAATCAGGACAAATACCCACAGCGGGAGTTGAGGAATGGCGAAGAGAAGCAGTACAGCCAGCGTGAAGACCACAAGCGGGACCCCTTTGACCCGGGCCCGGCCAACCCAGCTGACTCTTTCCCCCGGTTCGATCTCGATCACGTCTTTGAACCCTCGCGGAATCGACTTGAGCGGATACCAGTGCCTGCCGAGCAGGATCCCGGCAACAAGTGCCCCAGCCGGCAACCCGAACAGCATCACGATGGACAACGTCCCGATCTCAGGGGCTCCGGCCCAATGTTGCACACCGGCGTTGGCGGAGGTCGTCACCAGCACGATGGTTGTGGCCAGCCCACCACTCATCCCGACCAGGGCGAAGGCTTCCATCGACGGTTCACCGCTGACCGAGAACAGCGGTGCCAGAGCGAATCCGAGCAGAACTATGGCCGCTGCCACAACCGGGACAACCCAGGTCGGTGCCGAGCCATCGGCGACACCGCTTGGATCCCAATGGATCGCAATCGGATCGGGAAGCTCCGGAAGGGCGACAAGAAACAGGACAATTGCCACGACGAGCCACAAAGCGCCCCAACCCAGCAGGCGGGCGTAACCCTTCAGCACGGCAATCCGGGATGCATCAGCTGAAAATAGCCGCAGTGCCCGGAGAACTGCTGAAATGGGCCATGTGACCGACAATCTGATCGACGTTCGATCACTATCCGCAAATCTCACACGGACTCGCGTTTTCGACATCAGGTGGAAACTCAACGAACCCGGGTACGGTCGGGCTACGTATCTGCAGGGGCACATCCCGGGTGCGGTATTCGTCGACCTCGACGGCGACTTGAGCGCTCCGCCCGGCCCTGGCCGGCACCCTCTTCCCGACCCGGAAACCTTTGCCGCCACGCTCGGCAGGTTGGGATTGTCGCCGGAAGATGAAGTCGTGGTTTATGACAACACCTCCGGGATGATTGCGGCCCGGATGTGGTGGATGCTCCGCTCCATCGGGCACCATCGCGTCCGCCTCCTCGACGGGGGTTTCGAGTCTTGGACGAACAAGGGTTTGCCGGTGGAGACCGAACGGGTCTCACCGGCGGCCACCGACTACCCGGTCCCCGACGGATTCAGCGGAGTGGTCGGCATCGAGGACCTCGACGGGCGAACTCTGGTAGATGTGCGCGCTGCCGAGAGATACGAGGGCAAGACCGAACCGATCGACCCCGCACCGGGCCACATCCCGGGAGCGATCAACATCCCCGCTACCGGAGCACTCGAAGCCGGCCACTTCAGGCCTCCATCTCAGCTCGCCGACATCTACGGAGATCTCGATTCGCCTGTGCTGTCCTGTGGGTCGGGGGTCGTCGCATGCCATACCGCGCTTGCAATCAGCGAATCCGGTAGGCCGGTCCCCGACGTCTACATCGGCTCCTATTCCGAATGGTCACGCTCCGGCCGGCCGGTTAGCACGGGGCCCGATCCATGAGCGATACCCGGACAATCAACGCCATCGAGGCATCCGACACCGATGAACTCATCCGCATTGTCGACGGACACTGCAAGGCGCGGGATTGGGATGCGCTGGTAGCCCTGAGGAAGCGATGCCAGGAGGCGGTCACCCGGGGGAAACAGCTTTGGGGAGTCGACGAGCACATCCGGTATCGCCTGGCACTGGAAGCTCCACCGCAATGGGCGGGAGCAGTCGTCTCGGAAGGACGGACTCGCTTCACTCCAGGCCCGCTTCCCGAGGTGGCTGCGAGCACCAAGACCTGGGCTGACATGGCGTCGCACCTGGACCCTGGCCCGGAGCGGATGACTTTCGCTGCGGAGAGGATCATCCGTGGCGACAGCACCGGAGAACCCGGATCGCTGCCCGCCCTTCAGGACTGGGAGCCCGGGTACCCGGTGGCCACCTACAAGGCCAACAAGGTCGAGACCCCACGGCCGAGGCTGCCCGCTGGAGCATCCACCGAACTCCCGGACAAAGTGAACGTCATCGACGACCCCGAGTCAGAGGCCGCCCTCACCGATCTGATCGAGCCCTGGATCGACCAGTCGAACGGACGCTGCCAGACGGTCTCAGTCGAAGGAGGAGCTCTCGATGCGATCGCTGCCCTCGGACTCGGGTCAGCTATCGTCGCCCCGCTCGACACGGCCACAGCTTTCGCCCACATGGCCTGGGCGGCGGCGTCGGGAGGGGCACACGGCCAGCGGAGAGGGGCTGCCGCAGGCCGTTACATGGCGTGGTGGGTGGTGGCTTCGATCTCCGACCTCGACTGGCCGGCTGCGCCGGAGGACATCAGGACGGCCGCCAGTCGCATCAAGTGGTATTGGTTCGATGATGCCAGCCCGCCGGGTGGTTGGGAGCTCAGGCTCGCCCTCGAGGACCCTGAAACAGGGCTGGGGTGGGCGATTTCGGCGAACGACCTGGCCGATCAGGAGACGGTGATCAGCACCGAGTGATAGCCGGTGGCACCGTCGGGAGCCGGCGGTCGGATCTCATCGGTTTGAGTATTCCCGTCGCCGTCGGTCGCTCTTACCCGGAGACGGTGTCGACCAGGGGCAGGGTTCGGCCATTCCATCTGCCACTGCACCCAGGCGTCGTTGGAGAGAGGCACCGACAATTCGGCCTCGACCCACTCGGTTTCCTCGCCCAGCTGGACCTCGACACGCGAGATCCCCCTGTTGGGTGCCCATGCCACTCCAGCGACCGCACGGGTCACCGCTTCGATGCTGGATCCATTGCTGGGCGTGTCGATCCGGCTCTGGGTCTTGATGGGCGCCTCTTTCGACCAACCGCGTGGGACCCAGTAGGCGTCGAACTCATCCCAGCCGGTCAACTCGATCTCGCTCAACCACTTCGTCGCCGAGACGTATCCGTAGAGCCCGGCCACCACCAGCCGCGCCGGGAAACCGTGCTCGAACGGCAGCGGCTCGTCGTTCATCCCCACGGCGACCAGAGCCTCGCGGCCATCAAAGGCTGCTTCCAGCGGAAATCCAACAGTAAATCCGTCGACATCGCGACCCACCAACTGCTCGGCATCCGCAGACGGCCGGGCGCGGGTGAGGATGTCAGCGAGCGGGACACCGAGCCACTTGGCGTTGCCGACCAGGTTGCCGCCCACCTGATTGGAGACACATGACAACGTGATGGTCCGTTCCACCATGGGCATGTCCAACAGGTCCCCGTATGTGATCTCGTAGGGCCGGTCGACCCGGCCGGTCAGCTTGAGCCGCCATTCGGGAAGGTCGATGCGGGGGACGGCGAATGCGGTATCGATTCGGTAGAAGTCATCGTTGGGGACGATTGCCGGGGCGAGCCCGTCGATGCCTAAGTCTGCGCCGGCCGGGACCGGAGGAGCCGCTTCGATGGGGGTTGGAAGTGCTACGTCAGCACGACCGGCAGCGATGATCCGGCCACGTTCCAGCAGCATTCGGCCAAAGCCAGCTGACAGTGCGGCAGCGCCGACGACGGCACCGGCCCCGATGAGGAAGGCACGGCGGGGCAGGAAAATGTCTTCCGATTCGGTGGCGGGATCGCTGAGTGCGTAGAGCCACTGCAGGGCACCCAGCCCCACCAGCGCTGCGAGCCCCGCGGGGATGATCGCAACGCCCAGAGACACAGCGGGATCCCTGACTCCGGCAAGCGATGCCAGCACGGCGAACCCACCGAACACGACCATGGCCACCCAGAAGTTTCGCCGGGCCACCACACCGACGACAACACCCAGCAGCGATGTCACCAAGGCGATCCCGATGAGAAGGGCGAGTTTGTCGTTGGTCCCGAACGTCTCGATGGCGAAGTCCTTCACCGGAGGCGGCACGATGTCGATCACCCAATTGCCCAGGCTCTCGACCAGCGAGGGCAGACTTGCAACCAACCCCGCAACGAATTCGGAGACACCAAGAGCGAGCCCCGCTGCAAGGGCACCAGAGACTCCGTCGCGCATCTTCGTTGATTTCACAAGGGTGAGGCTATGGGCCAGGCTGCTAATACGGGGTAAATCCCGACCTCAGATGGGGCGGGCAAATGCTTTTCTGGCGGTGTCAACTATCTCGCGGACATAACATCCGTCTATATGGTCATTGACCAAGCCCATCGACTGCATGAAGGCGTATGAGGTGGTCGGACCGACGAATCTGAAGCCCCTCGATTTCAGCTCGCGGGCCATGGCCACCGCTTCGGGCGACGTGGTCCGATGCGGATCGGCCCGATCTGGCTCGTAACGCCAGACGAAGTGAGCCAGTGAGCCCTCGTCTGCGATCAACTCCAGGGAGCGGTTGGCGTTGTTGACACAAGCTTCGATCTTTCCCCTGTGCCGGACGATGGAGGAATCCTGTAGTAACTGGTCGACATCTGCAGGTCCGAAGCCGGCCACTGCTGCGATGTCGAACATCGAGAATCCCCTTCGGAAGGCCTCCCGTTTGCGCAGGATGGTCAACCAGGAAAGACCGCTTTGAAAACCTTCGAGGCACAGCTTCTCGAAGAGACGGGTGTCGTCAGCGACAGGGAAGCCCCACTCGGTGTCGTGATATTCGACGTAGTCGTCATGGGCTACACACCACCTGCATCTGGGGAGGCCGTCCGGCCCGGTCTGCACTTCAAACATGGCCGGAGTGTATTTCGTTCTAGAACGTGTCCCTCCGGCCGTGCCGATTCTCTAAGGTCTCTGCGATATGGATCGCCCGGAGTTCACCATCGGAATCGAAGAAGAGTATCTCGTCGTCGACCGGGAGACCCGCGACCTGATCAAAAGGCCCCCCGACTCGATGTGGAAGGCCCTCGAGAGCATCCTTGGCTCGCAGGTGAGCCCAGAATTCCTCAAGGCCCAGATCGAGGTGGGCACCAGGGTCTGCTCCACCGTGGCCGAGGCGAGGGAGGACCTCGCCCGGATGCGACTGGGATTGTCGGGTGTTGTCAACGAATACGGCGCAGCGATCATTGCCTCCTCGACCCACCCCTTCGCCAACTGGTCGGAGCAGGAGACGACCGAAGACCCCCGGTACATGCGCCTCGCATCGGATTACCAGCAGGTCGCCCGGCAACTGGTGATCTGCGGGATGCACGTCCATGTCGGCATTGGAGACCCGCACCTGCGTATCGATTTGATGAATCAGGTCAAGTACATGCTCCCCCATCTTCTCGCTTTGAGCACCTCCTCGCCTTTCTGGGCGGGCCAGCCCACCGGGCTCCTCGCCTACCGGCTGGTGATCTTCCAGAACCTTCCCCGTACCGGAGTCCCCGAGGAGTTCGCCTCGTGGGGTGAGTACGAGCGCACAGTGGAGATCCTGGTCAACGCAGGGCTCATCGAAGATGCCAGCAAGCTCTGGTGGGATATCCGCCCTTCCAATAAATACCCGACCCTGGAGATGAGGGTCAGCGACATCTGCACCCGCCTGGAGGACGCGATGACGGTTGCTGCCTTGTACCAGTGCCTGCTCGGGTTCCTCTACCGGCTGCGAAGGGACAACCAGCGCTGGCGCACCTACTCACCAATGATGATCGAAGAGAACCTGTGGCGGGCTCAGCGCTACGGGGTAGATGGGTCGCTGGTCGACTTCGGTCGCGGCGAATTGGTCGGATATGCCGATCTGATCGAGGAGTTCATCGAAATGCTCGCCCAGGATGCCACTGAATTCGGTGTCCGCGAGGAGCTCAGGCATGCCAGGACGATCGTCAGCGAAGGGACGAGCGCGCACCGGCAGCTGGCGACCTACGAAAAGGCGCGAGGCGAAGGTGCCGACGAGCGGGAGGCGCTGAACCAGGTCGTCGACGGGCTTATCACCGACACCATGTACGGTTTGGACTCTTAGGAGCACAACCGGAGGACCATGAGCTACCAGGTGAGGATCGGCATCCAGATCCAGCCCCAGCATGCCGAATATGACGACATACGCCGCGCCGTGATCGGCGCCGAGGAGATGGGGGTTGACGTTCTGTTCAACTGGGACCACTTCTTTCCCCTCTCCGGCGAGCCGGAAGGCAAGCACTTCGAATGCTGGACGATGCTGGGCTCGTGGGCGGAAATCACCGAGAGGGTTGAGATCGGCGCCCTCGTCACCTGCAACAGCTACCGCAACCCCGAGCTTCTCGCCGATATGGCGAGGACCGTCGATCATGCATCCGACGGTCGGCTGATACTGGGCATCGGCGCCGGCTGGTTCGAAAAGGACTACGACGAATACGGCTATGAGTTCGGCACAGCCGGGGATCGCCTCGCCGACCTCAAACAGGCGCTGCCCCGCATCGAGGAGCGCTGGTCGAAGCTCAACCCACCCCCGACGAGGAAGATCCCGGTGCTGATAGGCGGTGGCGGCGAGAAGAAGACACTCCGTTACACGGCCCGGCACGCCGACATCTGGCACGGCTTCGGCAAAGCCGACACCATCCGCCACAAGCGCTCGGTGCTGGAGAAGTGGTGCGCTGAGATCGACCGCGACCCATCAGAGATCGAAATATCGTGCGGGGCCAGTGCCAGAGCGGTGGACACGGCTGATGAGCTCCACGAAGCCGGAGCGACCCTGATCACCCTGGGAATGGACGGGCGCAGTGGCTTCGACCTCTCCCCTGTCACCGATTGGCTCGCCTGGAGAGACGATGTGAATGGCTCCTAGGAGTTAGTTCTGAACTGTTGCGTGGCTAAAGTCGACGCTCGTGAGTGATCTGTTGACAGCCGCTGCCGAGGCACTGGGCACACCGCCGGAATTGGTGAGCCGATCTGCGGCAGCGCGCGCCGAGGCCAACGGCACCACAACCGAGGAGATTCTCGAGGCCTGGGCCGGTGGCGCACCTGCCGCAGCACCGAAGGCGGCAGCAGAACCAGAACCGGAGCCGGTCGAAGACGCCGAAGAGTCCACGCCACCCCAATCAGAGCCTTCCCCTGAACCGGCACCTCCCCCTTCCATCCCCGAGACTTCAGAACCGGCAGTGGCGGCTTTCGTCGAGCCCGAGACACCTGATGAGCCCCTGGAGCCGGTAGGGATCCAGGAACGGCTTCGTACCTCAGGTCGGATCGGGACTTGGACCGGGGCGGTACTCGGTCTGTTTGCTTTTGTCATGGCCGCCGCCTCGTGGTCACAGACTGCTTCAGTAGCCGGAGAGGAGACTTTCAGCCCGATTTTCATCGCCGACTCCGGCGCAGTGCTGATCGGGGTCGCCCTGGTGAGCGTCGTCTTCGGGGCCCTGGTCGCGGCCTTCGCCCGCGCCGCATCAGGGTGGGTGAACCCGGCGATGCGTTTGCAGTCGGGAAGGTCATCGACGGCATGGGTCGGGGGCGGGATCGGACTCGTCCTCGGTGTGTCGGCAGGCGCGATACTCGCCAGCGCAATCGGAACACCTATCGAAGGATCTGAGGGCTTGGTCGAGCTGCCGGTTCTGGCCACCTTGATCGTGATGCTGGCAGGTGGTGCCTTCCTCGGCGGGTTGACCACCGTGGTCACCCAGTTCTTCGGGGTGCCCGCCGCCGTCGACGAGGACGACATCGAAGAGGTCACCGCAGTACGGGCGCGGCTGGGCAACGCCATCGGCATCCCTCTGGCCGGGGTGGTGCTCCTGGCGATATTGGTGCTTCCCTTTGCCTGGACTCTTCTCGAATCGAACCACCTGACGTCGGGCGGTGCGGCGATCGTTGCGATCATCGCCGCCGCAGGCATCCTCACCTTCGCTTCGCTGGCCGGGTCGAGGCCGAACATGAAGATCGGGCTGGGCGAGTTCCTCGTTGCCGTCGCCGGCATCGGAATCGTCATCCTGATGCTATTCGCGGTCCTCAACAACATCGGAGATGAACCCCACAACGAAGAGCCGACCGGCGAGGAAGCGGCTGTCGAGCTAGTTATTAGCTAGCTAGCTAATGGCTTAGCCGGTCTTTGTTCAGAGCGGTCGACAGATCTCCGTCGACTAGGACCGCGGCGACGTTGGCCGCCACCTCCACCGCAACATGCTCCTGGGCTTCGACCGTTGAGGCTCCCAGATGCGGCGTCAGTGTGAGGTTGGGAGCACTCCGCAACGGGGACGCGTCATCGAGCGGTTCGTCTTCGTAGACGTCAAGCCCGGCGCCACCGAGATGGCCCGCGTGTAGGGCGGCAGCAAGGTCAGCCTCCCCCACCACCCCGCCTCGGGATGCATTGACGACGTATGTGCCCGGTTTCATGTGCGATATCGCCTTTGCGTCGATGATCCCCCGGGTCTCTTCGGTGAGGGGAACATGGAGAGAGATCACGTCAGCAGTCCGGATGACCTCATCGAGGTCGGTGAGCCGGCAGCCTATCTCGGCGGCACGCTCCTCCGACAGGTACGGGTCATAGATGATGACGTCCATCCCGAACGACTGGCAACGGATGGCGACCTCCGCGCCGATGCGGCCCGCTCCGATCAGACCGAGCCGGCGGCCCCGGAGTTCCGAGCCTTTGAACAGGGCGCGGTCCCACTTCCCCGCACGCACGGAGGCGTCGGCGGCGGCAACGTGGCGCATCGTCGCCAGGATCAGCGCCATTGTCATCTCCGCGGCGGCAATCGTGTTGCCCGACGGTGCATTGACCACAGCAATACCCCGATCTGTAGCTGCAGGGATGTCGATGTTGTCGACACCCACTCCTGCCCGACCGATCACCTTCAGGTCGGGGGCGGTGGCCAGCAGCGCTGCATCAACTGTCGTGGCACTGCGGACGATCAGCGCGTCGGCGCTGACAAAGGCGGCGGTGAATGCGGGACTGCTCGAGTCGTGCTCGAAGACCACGTCGAAGCGGCCGTCCTCGAGCAGAGAGCGGAGGCCAGAGTCGGAGACTTTGTCGGTGGCGACGACTTTGAAGGTCACTTGAGGACACCGCCGATGACGTCGAGCAGGGCGTCGAGCTCATCGACTGTGTGGTCGCCCATGTGGCCGATTCGAAACGTCGAGTCGGAGAGCTTCCCGTATCCGCCTCCGATGACCCATCCTGCCTCGGCGACCCGGTCGACAACTTCGGCGGCACCGTTGCCATCCGGCATGGTCACACACGAGACCGTCGGGGAGCGATGACCTTCTTCGGCGAAGATCCCGACCCCGACACCGCCCTCGTTCATCTCCCCAACCCAGTCGAAGGTGCGCCGCTGCATCGCCAGGTGACGTTGCCACCTCGCCTCCATGCCCTCGGCGGCAATCCTCTCCATCTGTGCTTGCACGGCGTACAGCAGAGAAACCGCCGGTGTGGCCGGGCTCTGGTATTCGATCCCCATGGCGAGTAACTCGACCAGGTCGAAATACCAACCTTTGTGGGTGGCCCGCGCCGAGCGCTCCATCATCGCTTCCGAAGCCACCCCGAATGCGAGGCCTGGAGGAAGCGCCACGGCTTTCTGAGATCCGGTGAGGATGAAATCGGGGCCCCACCCGTCGGTGTGGGTCTCCACTCCGCCGATGCCGGTCACCGAGTCGACAAGGAGCAGCGTCCCCTCATATTTGGCGACAACGGAGGCGATCGCCTCGAGGTCCTGGAGCGCACCTGTCGACGTCTCCGATTGGGAAAGTGTGACCGCGTCATAGCCTCCTCGGCCGAGACGTTCATCGAGTTCCCCGGGGGAATGGACCGAACCCCACTCGACCTCCCAGCGCTCGACGTCGTGGCCGCAAGCCGCGGCGATCTTGGCGAACCGACCTGAAAACGCCCCGTTCACCAGGCTCAGCACTTCGCCGCCGAGGACTCCATTGCGAACGGCTGCCTCCATGAGACCGCTGGCGGACGAGGTCGAGACCAGAACGGTTCGCGAAGTCTGGAACAGATCCTGGAGACCGGGTTCGATACTGCGCATCAGCTCAGTTATGTGCGGACCGCGGTGGCCGATCATCGCTCGTGTCTGTGCGTGCAGCACATCAGGGTGTACTTCGGTGGGGCCCGGCAGGAAGAACCGTCCGTATGGTGAGGAGTCTGTCATATCTCTCTTTCCGTGTCAGCCGTCGGTGATGGCAAGTGCGTAGTGGACGTCGTCCCGAATCTCCCATTCGACTATCACAGGCTCACCTGAAAGTAGATGTTCCCGAAGGTGGTCCAGTGGAAACTCATAGCTCTGACCTTCCAGCGGAACGAACCTGGTCTCTTCGCCTTCGGACAGAACAGTGAACGACTCCACTTCCGAGAGGGTACCTTCCACCTCTGTCACCACCCCAACCGAGGTGCCGATCGACGATGAGCACCCGGCAACGACCAGAGCCCAGACGATCACGGCGCACCACCGTCTCATGTTCTGGAGGGCGCGAGACAGCTGTCAGGACCGCAGGAGAGGTCGAGCACTATCCGCCTCTTATGACCAGGACTCCGAGCAACCCGAGCACGATGGCGTACAGAGAGAACGCCAGAATGAACCCGCCGGTGAAGAACCGGTTCAGCAACGGGTTCTCGAACCGCAGATGCATGAACCAGCCCACAACGATTATGAACTTGGCGACTGCGAGCACGAGAAGTAGTGCCGCGTTGAGGGCGCCCAAGCCGAGTTCGCGGTCGATGTAGTACAAACCGACCTCGATGGCGGTGAGGATGGCCAGGACCACGGCAATCTTCCAGTACTGCGCCGGCGAGGGGTGATTGTGGTCGCTCATACCGGTGGCAGTGAGAGGAGGTAGACGACGGTGAAGATGACGATCCAGATGATGTCGACAAAGTGCCAGTAGAGGCCGACCAGCTCGAGATTCAAACCCGACTTCTCGCTCAAACCGTTCTGCCGGCGGGAGATTCCCCACAGGGCAAGAAGCATGATCACTCCGATCACGACGTGGAGGCCGTGGAACCCGGTGAGTACGTAGAAGGCTGATGCCGCCGGGTTGGTCGACAACGTCATGCCATATTCGACGATGAAGTCGGTGAACTCGAACACCTGGCCAGCGAGGAAGACCGAGCCGAGGGCGGCTGTGGCAAACAGCCACGTGCGCGTGCCGTGCTGATCGTTGCGGGAAAGGGCATTGTGCGCCAGAACCATCGTCAGCGAGCTCATCAAAAGCACAAATGAGCTGACCGAGGTGAACGGTATGTCGTAGATCTCCGCCGGGTAGGGCGACGGGAAGCCGCTTCTTGTCGAATAGAGGAGATAGTTCGATATGAGAGCCCCGAAAAACAAGAACTCAGAGCTGAGGAAGACCCACATCCCGAGCTTGCGGCTCTCGATCCCTGTCGACTCATGCTCGTCGTGATGGCCGAGATCCGACTCGTGCGCTAGCTCAGTCACCTGGTTCCCCTTCTCCCGGCCCGGCGTCGTCGACTCCTTCGGGATCGACGGCTCCCGCAGGCACCGGCTCCGGATGTGCTTCGTGACCTTCCATCGGCTCTTCGAGCGGCTCGATACCCCAACCGATCAGGGCGGACAACGAGATGAGAGCACCAACCGCGATGGCGATCTTCCCCCACAGGGCCTCGTGGTAGATGATTCCGTAGGCGATTATCGGAATGCCCAGTGCCATCAACATTGGGAAATACGACGGTGCCGGGAGGTGGATGGGCTGCGAAGGGTTGAGCCCGTCGTACTCCAGATCGGCAACCACCTGGTCGGCTTCGGATTTGCGCACCGCGCGCCCCTCGTCGTCCTCGTCATATTTGAGGTGCCAGAAGTGGTCGAGACGGCTGACTACCGGTGCTGTGGCGAAGTTGTATTCGGGAGTCGGGTTGGGAATCGTCCACTCGATGGTCCGGGCATCCCAGGGGTCGAGGCCCGACGGCTCCCCGCGTCGCTTCGAGACAATCCAGTTGTACATGAAGACGTGGACCCCGAGGGCGATGATGAACGCACCGATGGTGACCGCGAAGTTCCACGGTTCGATTCCCATCTCCGGGGCGTACTTCCAGGTCCGGCGGACCATCCCCTGGAGGCCGAGCCAGTGCATCGGAGCAAAGGTGAGATTGAACCCGATCATGAAAAGCCAGAAGTGGAGCTTTCCCAGCCGCTCGCTCAAGACCCGCCCGGTCAGCTTGGGGAACCAGTAGTAGAGACCGCTGAAGATCCCGAAGATCGCCCCGCCGAACAGCACATAGTGGAAGTGGGCGACGATGTAGTAGGTGTCGGTTTGCTGCCAATCAGACGGCACGACGGCGTGGGTGACCCCGGACAGGCCCCCGATGGTGAACATCGCCACGAATCCAATCGAGAAGAGCATTGGGGTGCTGAGCTTGATCTTGCCCATCCACATCGTCCCCAGCCAGTTGAATATCTTGATCCCGGTCGGGATCGCGATCGTCATTGTCGCCAGACCGAAAGCGGCCTGGGCAACGGGAGTGATCCCGGAGGCGAACATGTGGTGCGCCCAGACCCCGAATCCGAGGAAGGCGATCGCGGCACCGGCGAAGACAACTGCTGAATAGCCGAACAGGGGCTTTTTGGAGAACACCGGGAGCACTTCCGACACGATGCCCATCGCCGGGAGGATGAGGATGTAAACCTCGGGATGGCCGAACAGCCAGAACAGGTGCTGCCACAGGATGGGGTCTCCGCCACCGGTCGAGTTGAAGAAGAGGGTCCCGAACTGCCGGTCGAAAGTAACCATGAACAGCGCAACGGCGATGATCGGAAGCGAGAACAGGAGCAGGAACGAGGTGACCGTCGACATCCAGGCGAACACCGGCATCCGCAGGAGACGCATTCCCTTGGCCCGCATGTTGAACACCGTGACCAGGAAGTTCACCGACGAGATCAACGAGGCCAAACCGAGGATCTGGAGTCCGAGTGCCCAGTAGTCCATTGCCGTCCCTGCCGAGTAGATCGGCCCGGCATTGGGTTGGTAACCGAACCACCCCCCGTCGGGCGAGTCGGCGAGGAAGTTGAAGCTGCCGGGGCCACCCCCCGGAGCCAGGTTGCCCCCGACCCCGTCCACACCGGCCGGAGCAAGCGATGTTCCGAAGATGAAGGTCGAGTAGAGGAAGATGCCTCCGAAGAAAAAGATCCACCAGGAGAGAGCGTTGAGACGCGGGAAGGCAACGTCTCTCGCACCGATCAGCAGCGGGAGCAGGTAATTGATAAACGCAGCCGACACCGGCATCACGAAGAGGAAGATCATCGTCGTGCCGTGCATCGTGAACAGGGCGTTGTAGGCGCCGGCAGTGAGGAACTCGGAGTTGGCCTGGGCGAGGTGGATCCGGAGTAACAACGCCTCGACCCCGCCGATGATGAAGAAGAAGAAGGCGGCGTAGCCGTACATGATGCCGATCCGCTTGTGGTCGACCGTCGTGATCCATGACCAGATCCCTGTGGTCGACTTCGGGCGTTTGAAGATCGTCGACGACGGACGTTCAGCAGTGGCTGTCATTGGTTACCCCCCAACCAGGCGATGAGCAGGTCGATTTCTTGTTCGGTGAGTGCCAGGTCGGGCATGAAGCTCCCGGGCTTCACCTGTGGCGGATCGGCAAGCCACCGCTTCAGGGCCTCTTCGTAGCTCTCACCATCCTCGGGCAGTACCGCCCCGGCAAAGACGTTTCGCGAGGCGAAATGGGTCAGGTTCGGTCCTTTGAAGGCTCCCTCGACCAGGATGTTCGAGTTATCGGCGTCGTCGTATTCCACCGTGTGGCACTGGGTGCAGCCCTTTGCGAGGAACACCTCCCAGCCAGCGAACTCGGTGGTTCCCTCGGCCGGGAAGACGGCAGGCTGCTGCTGGGCAGCCACCCACGCCTCGTATTCGGCCGGCTCCACTGCTTGAACCCGTGTCCGCATAAGCGAGTGGGACAGCCCGCAGAATTCGGCGCAGTGGCCCCAGTACACGCCGGGCTCGTCGGCCTGAAGCCGGAGCAGCGTCTCCTGGCCCGGGACCAGGTACCGCTTCCCGTTGAGAGAGGGTATCCAGAAGTTGTGAACCACGTCGTCGGATGTCATCACCGCGCAGATTTCCTCGCCCGCAGGAACCACCATCACGTTTGCAGTCTGGATCCCCGCCTCGGGATAGTTGAACTCGAACCACCACTGATGGCCCACCACCTCGACCTGCATCGCATCCGGATCGCATTCGGTCAGGTCGAAGATCGCGGACACGGTCGGGACCGCGATGACCGCCAGTATCAAAGCCGGGATGACGGTCCAGATGACTTCCAGCTTGGCGTTCCCGTGCAGTTGCTTTGGCTCTTTGGCTCCGTCACGGTCACGGAACAGGAAGACTGCGACCAGGATCGCCCCCTCGACGAGCACAAAGACTCCTGTGGCGATCCAGAACACCGGCCAGAACAGGCCATCGATGCGATCGGCGAAGGGGCCGGCCGGGTCGAAAGTGGTGAGCGGTTGGTCGACGTCTTCGAACAGTGAGCACGAAGCCAACAAGAGCGTCGCCCCCACCAGTGAGAGCGTGCGAGCGAGCGTCCGCTTGAAACCTGCCATTCGTTCGGCATCATAAGAGGTCTTTCGACCCCCGACCAACTTCATCCTCGGCGCTCTCATGACCCGGCAAACCCGTCCAACACCGACGTCAATTCAGCGTCGTTGACAGCACCCTCGAATGCAGCCACTACAAAGCCTTCAGCGTCGATGATGTAGATCCAGGGCTCGCTGGGAAGCTGCCACTCGGTCACAGCATCGACGAGAACCAGGTCCTCGCGCGACTGCACCTGGAGGTCGTCGTAGATCTCGACGTGAACGAAGTCGATGTGTGGGTAACCGAAAGCAAGGTCCTTGACCTGGGCCAGCATCGGCCCGCAGGCCTGGGTCGTACAGAAGCCGGGTGTGGCAAAGACGATCACCGAGGGCGTGCCATTCGAGACCGCTTCAGCGATAGCCATCGAGTACAGGTCCGGGTCGGGATCGGGATCGGTTGTGATCAACGAGAGATCTGCCACCTCCGATCCCGTGCGTGTCTCGGAGAGAGGAGCTTCGTCGCCAGCGCCCACCATCGGCGGGTTGTCGACGGCGACGAAACCTGTGGGCCCGGATTCAGCCAAACCCTCCTGGTCGACACTCAACTGATACACCCCGGCTTCGGGGATGTCGAAATAGCCGGCGTATATGCCGCGCACTCCCGGGACCGTCCAGACGAATTCGAGGTCGTAGGTGCCGAGGGGGGATCCGTCTTCATCCCGGAGCAGGGCCGTGGCCGCGTCGTTCTCGCCCGCAAGGAAGGCATTGGTTTCGGGATCGACCACTGCGATAAGGATGCGCTGCTCCCCCGTCCCGATCGAGGCTCCGCTCGAGGCGATTACCGCCAGCGGGGTCGACCCCTGGCTGCAGGCGGTTGCCACCAGCGCAGCTCCAAGGACGGCGGCAACGAGGTATCGGACCTTCATCGGATCAGAACGTCGACCATGGCTGCGGCAAACAGTGCGGAAAGGTAGACCGTTGACGTCGTGAAGAGTCGCATCGCCTTGTCGGGGTCCCTGTAGACGAGCCAGGTGTCGAGCAGAAACCATCCACCCAGGCCGAGAGCTGACCCGAGGTAGACCCAACGCAGGTCGGCAATGGGTACGAGGAGCAGACTCACTGCGACCATCAGGCCCGTGTACAAGAGCATGCGGCGGGTGGTGTGCGCAACACCGGCAACCACGGGCAGCATGGGCACCCCCGCTTTCGCATAGTCGTCGCGATAGCGCACTGCGAGCGCCCAGAAATGCGGTGGAGTCCAGTAAAAGACAATCAGAAAGAGGACCCAGGGGGTGATCGCCAGCGACCCCGTCACCGCGGCCCAACCGACCAGCACCGGTGCGGCACCGGCGGCGCCCCCGATCACGATGTTCTGCGGCGACCTCCGCTTGAGCAATATCGTGTAGACGAAGACATAGAAGAGAAGCGCCGCCGTGCTCAGGACCGCCGCAAGCAGGTTTGATGTCACCCAGAGCACCGCAAATCCAGCAACTCCGAGCCCAGCGCCAAAGACGAGAGCGTTCTGCGTGGATATCTCATGGCGGGCCAGAGGTCGGCCCCGGGTTCGCCGCATCAATTCGTCGATGTCGGCGTCGTAGACACAATTGAGCGTGTTCGCACCTGCTGCCGACAGTGTCCCCCCGACAAGGGTTGCCGCTACCAGCCAGGTTCCGGGCCAGCCACCCGCAGCGAGGACCATCGCCGGGACCGTGGTGATCAGCAGCAGCTCGATGATGCGTGGCTTGGTGAGGGCCACATACGCCGCCAACCGGGTCCGCGCCGGGGCATCAACGGTGATCTCAATCGAGGTGTTGGCGGTCACGTCGAGAACGGTACCCATTCCCTGCCGGAACTACGACTCGTCGACGGCGTAGGCTGCCCCCTTGAAATGCGATGGGCGAAACGGATTCTGGTCTTCCTGGCGGTCATCTTCGTCGCGGCGGGCGTTTACGCATTCCTCACGGTTCGCAGTTCCTATCCACAGCTCAACGGCGAGTTGGAGGTTGCGGTGCTCGACGATGAGGTGACCGTCCATCGCGACTCTTTTGGCGTCCCGCACATCTATGCAAACACCTCCGCCGACCTGTTCCGCGCCCAGGGATACGTGGAGGCCCAGGACCGATTCTTCCAGATGGACTTCTGGCGTCACATCGGCACCGCTCGCCTCTCGGAGATGTTCGGAGAATCGCAAATGGAGACCGACAAATTCCTCCGCTCCTTTGCTTTTGAGTCACTGGCCCGGACAGAACTCGAGCGGATGTCCGAGGAGTCCAGGCAGATCCTGGAGTGGTACGCCGAGGGAGTGAACGCGTATCTAGACGAACACGGCGGATCGTCGCTGAGCCTCGAGTACGCGATCCTTCCCCTCCAATCCCCGGGGTACGAGCCCGAACCCTGGGAGCCGGCGCACACTCTGGTCTGGGCCAAGGTCATGTCATGGGATCTCAGCGGGAACTTCCGCAACGAAATCGCCCGCGTCCTCCTCGAAGATGACCTGAGCAACGAACAGGTAGATCAGCTCTATCCGCCGTATCCGGCTGAACGCCCGGTGATAGCCCCCGCCGAATTGCGCGATGCCGGCCCGGTAAGCACCACGCAGTTCTCGCCGGCAATGCTGGCTGCGGTTCGATCAGCAGTCGACGGGTACCAGTTGATCGATGCGGTCACGGGGGGTGGTTTCGAAGGAATCGGATCGAACAACTGGGTGGTGAACGGGTCACTGACCGAAACCGGTGCTCCAATCCTGGCGAATGATCCCCACCTCGGGATCCAGATGCCGTCGATCTGGTACGAAGTCGGGCTCCATTGCATCGAGGTCGGCGATCTGTGTCCCTTCCAAGTTGTCGGCTTCTCTTTCGCCGGCACTCCGGGAATCGTGATCGGGCACAACGCCAACATCGCCTGGGGCGTGACCAACCAGTCCACCGACACCCAGGACCTCTACATCGAGCGGATCAATCCGGAGAATCCGAACCAGTACGAGGTCGACGGGGCGTGGGTCGACATGGAAGTGCGGACCGAGATGCTCGAGATCGCCGGGTCCGAGCCAGTCGAGTACGAGGTGCGCACCACCAGGCACGGACCGATCATCTCGGGACTGTTTGCCCCGGCCGACGACCTCGAAAGTGTCGACACCGGATATCCCGACGATTACGCGGTAGCACTGGCCTGGCAGACTCTGGAGCCCTCCACACTGGTCGAGGCGATTATCGGGGTCAACAAGGCCTCCAATTGGGAGGAGTTCCGGAGCGCGCTCTCGATGTGGGACATCGCCGCCCAAAACATTGTCTACGCCGATGTCGAAGGAAACATCGGCTACCAATCCACAGGTGAGGTGCCGATCCGTCCATCCCACGACGGCCTGCGACCGGTTGCCGGTTGGGATTCGGCGGACGACTGGGCAGGAACGGTTCCCTTCGAAGAGATGCCCTTCACCTACAACCCCGACCGCGGCTACATCGTCACCGCCAACCAACCGGTCCTCGAACCCGGCTCACTGCCGGAGATCGGGATCGACGCCGCATACGGGCATCGTGCCGCCCGGATCGAGCAGATGATTGTGGAGCGGGCGCCACTCAGCGTTAGCTCCACCCGTGAGATGCAGATGGACAATGAAGACGGAGGTGCGCTCGACCTCGTCCCCCACCTCCTCCAGATCACCTCCGGAGATGGGAGGGTGGTGGAGATGCAGGGGCTGATCGAGCGCTGGTCCGCGGGGCTCAGGGCATTCCAGGCCAACCCGGGCTCGGCGGGAGCGGCGGCATACCAGGCAACCTGGCGGCAGGTCCTTGCGCTCACCTTCCATGACGACCTACCCGAGGACTACTGGCCGGCCGGAGGGGGCCGGTGGTTCCAGGTGGTTGCCAACTTGTTGGAGGACTATGACGATCCGTTCTGGGACAGCCGCTCGTCCCCGGAAACCGAGAACGCATCTCAGATACTCGAGCTCGCCATGGCCCGGGCCCACAATGAGCTGAGCGGCCTCCTCGGGGAGAGCCCCGACGGTTGGATGTGGGGGGAGCTACATATCGCCAGATTCGAGAATCAAAGCCTGGGCCAATCGGGGATCGGCCCGATCGAGTGGTTGTTCAACAGGACGGCGCCGAGCCGGTTGGGTGGCGGCCCGTCGATCGTCAATGCCGTCGGATGGAATGCCGCCGAGGGCTACACCGTCGACTGGGTCCCTTCGATGCGGATGGTCGTCGACCTCGGTGACCTATCCCGATCGACGTCGATCCACACTACAGGCCAGTCTGGCCACGCCTTCCACGCCCACTATGCAGACATGATCGAGATGTGGGCTGACGGCAATCAGCACCCGATGCTCTGGGACCGCGGCCAGGTGGAAGAGGCCGCGGCCAACACCTTGTTACTCTTGCCGACGCTCAGCCGATAAAGCGCTCGATCTCCTCCACCAGACGCTCCGGGTGGACCCACGGCACCTCGTGATGGGCCCCGCTCAACTCCACGACCGTGGGGTTCTTCAACAGGGACGCCAGCTCGTATTGCCACCCAATCGGGACCAGCTGGTCTCTCAGGGGAATCACCGCCAAGGTCTCGACCTCCAACTTCCCCAACCAGTCCCGCGAGTCGAACCTGATCATGGCCAGGGTGGCCTGAGCCCCGGCATCGACATCACGGCGATGGGTCTCCTCCCACAACCATCGTCCATGTTGGGCCTCGACGGCTCCGGTGGCGAGCAGGTAGCCGGCGCGAACATCGGAGGTGCCGATCCCGAAGATCCGCTCGAGCCCGCGCAGGATGACACTCCCCGAGGCACGAAGTGTCCGCCAGGGTTCGGGGTGATAGGCGAAAGTGCCGACGAGAACCATCTTGTCGACCCGCCCGGGATACGAATAGGCGAAGGCCTGGGCGATGGTTCCTCCCAGCGAATACCCGACAAAGTGGGCCCTGGCGATTCCAAGCTGGTCGAGAACTCCGGCGATCTCATCGGCTACGTCAGAGACCTCAAAGCGACCGCGAGACAGGGCCGACAGCCCGTGACTTCTGTGATCGATGAGAATCACCCGGTATTTTTCGGCCAGGGCCGGGGCGACCCGATACCACTCCCCGAGAGAGGAGCCAGCCAGGCCGTGGATGAGCACCACCGGAGGACCGTCAATGGGGCCTGCTTCCCGCACCATGAACTCTCGGTCTGCGACAAAGACGGTTCTGCCCGGCTGGCGCCACGGATGGGTCTGCGGCTGGCGGAAGCGGGGAGTGACGACCGGAGCCAGAGCACGGACCACCAGGGCCCCGGCAACCAGCTTCGCCCAGTTGGTCATGCGCCCGGACCTCCTCCGCTGAAGACCAGGTCTGCCACGGGAGTGCCGGCGACGAGGTGCTCGTCGATGATCCGGTCGAGTTTCTCCACCGTGAGGTCGACATACCAGGTGCCTTCCGGGTAAACGACCGCGATCGGTCCGCTCTCACAAATCCGCAGGCAGTCGACTTTGCTTCTGAGTACAGACCCACTTCCCGGCGGCCAGGGAGTCGGTTTCAGGTCGGGACGGCCCGCCCATGGTGGCGGCGCCGAGGTCAGTCCCAACTCCTTGGTTCGCTTCTTCAGGTGCTTCCAGAGAACCAACGTCGTCTCACGTGACGCACATTTCGGTGTCGTCTGGTCTGCGCAGAGAAATATGTGCCTCTGTGCCCTCGGGATCGAGAGTCCCTCGGCTATCACCTTGAGACGTTGCTGGCTATCCATGAGGTCTAATTGGTAACCGGATTGCCCCGGTTTGGCTAACCCGTTCGCTCGCTCCAGCCCGACTCACACGACCCGGATACGACCGCCCGCAACGATCTCGCCGATTTCGGCAGCTCCGGGGACCGAGTCGAGGTAACCCGAAACCGACGAAGGATCCAAAGCGACGAGAAGGCCGCCGGACGTCTGCGCATCGGCGAGAATCTGCAATGTCGGCCCGTCTACCTCCGAATCGACGATCCCTTCCACCGATGCCCGGTTCCGGTTGGAGCCACCCGCCCACGCCCCCTGCTCGAGCAGCTTCTCCACGCCGGCCAGGACCGGTACGTCAGCTGATCGGATCACGGCGCCAACGCGAGACGCCTCGATCATCTCGCGGAGGTGGCCGAGCAGACCGAAACCGGTGACGTCCGTAGCGGCGTGCGCGTTAGCGCCGCTCAGTGCAGAACCGGCTTGCCGGTTCAGTTGCGTCATGGTGTCCACCGCACTGCTGGCCACCGGTTCGGGGCAGATCTCACGTTTGATCGCCGTGGTGATGACCCCGATCCCGAGTGGCTTGGTGAGCACGAGAGCATCTCCGGCGCGGGCGCCCGCCAGCGTCACCACCCGGTCTGTTTCGATTAGGCCGGTGACAGCGAAACCAAACGACGGCTCGGGCGAGTCGACCGAATGGCCCCCGACCACTGTGCAGCCCGCCTCCTCCATCACATCGAACCCACCGGCGAGTACGCCCGCCGACGTCTCAAATGGGAGCTGGTCGCGGGGCCAGGCGAGATAGTTGAGTGCGGTGATCGGTTCGGCCCCCATCGCGTAGATGTCGCTGAGGGCGTTGGCGGCCGCGATCCTCCCCCAGTCGTAAGGGTCGTCGACAACCGGGGTGAAAATGTCGACTGATTGGACCAGGGCCCGACCGTCGCCGAGGGCATAGACACCGGCATCGTCGGCGACCGACAATCCGACCAGCAGGTCGGGGTGACTCAGCGCATTATGCCCCCGAACCGGGCGGAGAACCTCGCTCAACTCGGTAGGGCTCAGTTTGCAGGCACAACCCGCTCCGTGGCTGTAACGGGTGAGGCGGACATCGGTCATCGACCACAAGTTAGCTCGCACCCCGCTCCCCGGATATTCCGGGCCAATCGTTACCCTCAACAGTTCCATGACCGAAGAACCCACCTTTCTGACCCCTGCTGCACACGAGAAGATGCAGGAGGAGTTGGAACATTTGAAGACGAAAGGACGCGAGGAGATCGAGGACCGCATCGCCGAAGCGCGCTCTCATGGTGATCTCCGGGAAAACGCCGACTATGACGCAGCCAAGAACGAGCAGGGCCTCATGGAGGCGCGTATTCGCAAACTCGAGCACCTCCTGGGAACCGCCGAGGTCCGCGATGTGGTCGACAGTGGCCGGGTCGAAGTGGGCTCGGTTGTGACAGTGGTCGACGACGACGGAGACGAGATGGAGTTTTTCGTCGCACCCCAGGAGAACAAGGTCGCGGGAATGCTTCTCGCCTCGCCGACCAGCCCTCTTGGCTCGGCGCTGCTCGGGGCCGGAGTGGGAGAAAAGGTCGCTTATGAGGCCCCGGCCGGGACCCTCACCGTGACAATCAAGTCGGTCCGCCCGTACGAGGCCTGAATCGAATTAGCCTGACGGCGTTCTGGAAGCGGAGGACTACTTGAGATTCCGTCTGCGAAAACCACGCGATCTCGCCCATGCCCTGGTTGCTGCTGCCCGCCGGGACCGTGACGAGGTAGCTGACTATCTGGAGCTGAGGCCCGAGGAGTGGGAAGCCCTCGTTGACGCGTCGCCTAGTGACGCGGCCGATGTCATCGAACAACTTCGGGACGTCGACGCCGCCGACCTCATCTCCGATCTCGGACCGGACGATGCCGCGCAGGTACTCGAGGAGATCTCCCCTGAGCTCGCAGCAGAGATCGCCGAGCACGTGCCGATCGCGGAACTGACTGCCGCCCTCGCCAGCATGACCGATCACGAAGCTGCCGACCTCCTCGCCGAGCTCGACGAGGACCTCGTCGCAGATGTCCTCGAGCGGATCGACAACAAGACCGAGGCGGCCTACCGCAGGCTCATGGAGTACCCCGCGGACACCGCCGGCGGGTTGATGTCAACAGATATCGCCTATCTGCCGCTCGGGTTGACCACAGGCGAAGCCATCGAACGGATCCGCCAACTAAACGAGCAATTCGACGACCTGACATACATCTATGTGGTCGACGACGAAAAGCGGTTGCATGGTGTTGTCTCTTTCCGTCACCTTGTGTTCAAGAGGCCGGGCGCCACGCTTGCTGACGTGATGATCCCCAACCCGATCAGCGTCGACCCCCACACCGACCGGGAGGAGATCGCCGAAATCTGTCAGCGTTATCACCTTCTCGGTGTTCCGGTGGTCGACGGAGCCGGCAGGTTGCTCGGCATGGTTCCGAACGACGCGGTCATCGAGGCGATCCAGGATGAAGCCTCGGAGGACTTTGCAGCCGCGGTAGGTGCCGGTATCGAGGAGACCGTTTACTCCGATATCGGGGCGTCGTTCCTGGTCCGCTCCCCGTGGCTGCTTCTCAATCTGCTGCTTGCCCTGGTCGTTGCACTGATAATCGAGCAACAAACGGGCGTGATCACTCGCGAGCCGGTGCTTGCCGCACTGATGCCGGTGATCGCTCTGATCGGTGGCAACGGCGGCAATCAAAGTCTTGCCGTGATGATCCGGTCGATGGCCTCCGACGACGTCCCCGGGTCCCAGGTTCCGGGGATACTCGCCCGCCAGACCGGAGTCGGAGTTCTCAATGGCCTCGCTCTCGCTGTCATCGGCGGCGCCTTGACTTACCTGCTGCTCATAGCTGGCGTTTTCGCCACGACGACCGACGGCCTGGCTGTGGCGGCGACGGTGGCGTTGGCGTTGGTCGTAAACCTGACTGTGGGCACTCTGGCCGGTGCGGCAATACCGGTGGGCCTGAGAAGGATCGGGCAGGATCCGGCGCTTGCCTCGGCGATCTTCCTGACACTGCTCACCGACGCCGTTGGCTTCGGCGGCTTCCTGTTGATTGCAGACGCTTTCCTCTAAGAGATTCTCTACGAACCGATCGCGTACTCGCCCTCGTCGGCATAGGGACCCTGGAATCTGATGGTGCGGCCGTCGATGAGGCTCACCAGATGATGGGTATCGATGAGGGCGAGGTCGGAAGCCGTTTGCTCCGACTCGTCCTTGAGAAAGGCGTCCAGAGCCTCCTCGGCGTCGAAGACCTCAACACTCTCCAGATCGTCGTCGCCGTCGATGAGGTCACCCACGAAGTTCTCCAGGTCGATGGCGGTGTAATCACCCGGCGGGACGACGATGTAGAGGGTCTCGCCGTCGTCTGTGCTCTCGCGCAGGATCACGTCGTAACTGTCGACAGCCTGACCGACCAGGGTGGTTGTGGTCATCTCGTCGCCTCCCAACGTTGTAGTGACATCAGGGTCTGGTGCGGTGGTCTGGCCGACGATGGATGACGTCGTGGTCAACTCCGGCTCAACTTCGCCACTGTCGCAGGCTGCCACTACCAGGGAGACTGCACTTGCAAGTGCAAGAATCTTGAGCATTTTGAAGGGTTTCATACGTCTCCAACGTACTACACCCCTTTCTTAGTTCCTCGGCCCGTCCCATTGTGTAGTGTCGGGGGTGCATGGCTGGGAAGATCGGTGGAGTCATTGTGGTAGCTGCCCTCGTCGGCGCTCTGTTCGTGCTCGCCGCGCCGGGAGAAGCGACTGAAGGCGAATGCGGGCCCGTGACCCTCGACCAGCTCTTCCCCCACCTCGACGCCCACGGCCACCCGATCCCCACCACGACCACGACCGCACCTGAAGTCACCACGACCACCACACCTGAGGTCACCACGACCACTCCAGCCTTAGGCGAAAGCACGACGACGACGCTGACTGATTCGTCGACCTCGAGCACGGACCCGTCCACGACAGCGCCTCCAACGACACCAACCACAGAAACTCCACCACCGGGGCCGATACCTACCGAGCCATGCACGAGCTGGGTCTACGAGATGCAATGGCCACTCGCGGTGGAGAGTCGGGTGTTCTCCGGATTCGGGGCGGACCGTGACGGGGGTGCCCGGAGACACAAGGGCAATGACCTGGTCGTCCCAAAAATGGCTCCGGTGGTGGCCGTGGCCGACGGAACCGTCACCGCGGTCCGCTCAACCCCTCCCGACGACTGCTGCTGGCTCTTGATCACCCACACTGACGGCTGGCAGAGCCTCTACGTGCACCTGAACAACGACACCTGGCGAACGGACGACGGCCAGGGGCACGGGGTGAGGCCCGGATTGGCAGCCGGCGACACAGTCGCGGCGGGTGAGGTGATCGGATGGGTCGGCGACTCGGGCAATTCGGAGGACACAGTTCCTCACCTCCACTTCGAGATCCGCCACCCCGACGGGTACTCCGTCGACCCGTACAGCAGCCTTCAGGCCGCCAGGGCCGCCGCCGGCGAGCTGCCCTACGCAACCGGTCCCTACCTCGACGTTGACACAACAGTCGTCGGGTTCGAACTCACCCGCCTGGTGACAGAGGGGGTCTTCTGGCACTGTGACGACCGTGGCCTGATGTTCTGCCCCAACGCCCTCGCCCAACCCGGTGAGGTGGTTGAGTTGCTCCGGCAGATGACCGGACTGGAGGCGCCGACGGTGCCTGCAACCGAACGACCTCCGAGGTTCCAGGAGCTCATCCCGGCAGAGCGCCTTGGGGACGTTCTTGGCTGTGGGAGCTTCGATGCCTGCCTCCAATCGGGTATCACGGCGGGCGACCTGGCCCGGCTTGCGTTCTGGGCAAACCTGACCCAGCGGCAGAGAGTCACCGCCCCCGATGTCGATCCCGGCCTCGACCTCGTGAACCCGAGACAGGCCGAAAACGGCCTTCGCGTGCTCGGGATAATCGGAATATGCGACGATCCCATTGACGCCGACCGGCTCCTGACCCGGGCCGAGAGCGCAATTCTGCTGTCATTGTGGGTACTCGACGACGGCACCGATTGCACTCAAAGCGCAGAGCCCACCAGCTGAGCGTACGATCCCGCTAGACGCTCCGTAATCAATCCTGAGACAAATTCCAGAGCGCCGACCTTGATCACCGGCTGCACCTGTCTGATCGTGCTCAAGGCCATGACCTCATCAGCGGTCTCCAGACGCTCCAGGCTCCAGGACCCTTCTGATATCACCATCCCGGCCGTTGAAGCGAGATCCAGGAGATGACGGCGTGTTATCGAATCGAGGATTCCCAGGCTCAACGACGGCGTCTCCAATACACCATCGCGCACCCACGCCACCGAGAAGGTGGGGCCCTCGAGAATCAGGCGCTCGGAGGTCAAGAGAAGAGCGTCGTCGAAGCCATCCGTTCGGGCGGAGCGAGTGGCGGAGAGGTTGGGCGCATAACTGAGGATCTTGGCCCCGGTCAACGCCCAGATCTCACCGGCGCCGTGCCACGGAGCGTGCACCGGTGCCAGCGCCACGGCGTCGGGGCCCCGGCTCCACTGATGGGCGAAGACCACGACGACGGGCTCTTGGTCCTCCCCGGGTATCGCAGACCCTCTCGTCACCACCACTCGGACCGCTCCGTTTGGCTCGTCCTGGGCCGCAGCTTCGATCCACCTGCGGAGCTGGCATCGATCGGGAAGGGCGATTTCCATTGTGCTCGCACTCTTCTCGAGCCGATCCAGATGTTCGGCTGCGGCGAACACCCGTCCCTGGTATGCCCGCATCACCTCGAAACAACCGTCACCGCGAAGGACCGAGGAATCGGTGACATCGATGCGCCCATCCGATAGAGCCCCGTTGACCCATACCTTTCTAGTCATTCGGTTCCGGCCGGTAGCGATTGGTTATGGGCAGACGACGATCCTTGCCGAAAGCCTTGACTGTGATCTTGACTCCCGGTGCGGCCTGGCGGCGCTTGTACTCGTTACGGTCGACCATGGACGCCACCCGCCTCACGGTCCCGGCGTCATAACCTTCGGAGATGATGTCGGCCACACCCATGTCACGCTCGATATACCGGATGAGGATCGCGTCGAAGAGATCGTATGGGGGCAGCGAGTCTGAGTCTCTCTGGTCAGGGCGGAGCTCGGCGGACGGCGGCTTGGAAATGCTGCTCTCAGGGATCACCTCCCCGTCCTTGTTCCGCCACCGGGCGAGTTCGTAGACCAGCGTCTTGAAGACATCCTTGAGCACTGCATAGCCGCCGACCATATCCCCGTAGAGAGTGGCGTATCCGGCCGCCATCTCGGATTTGTTGCCTGTTGCCAGCACCATCGGACCGAACTTGTTGGAAAGTGCCATAAGCAGCGCCCCCCGCACCCGGGCCTGAATGTTCTCCTCGGCGACCCCGAACTCGGTGCCAGCGAACAGATCTTCCAGAGTCTCCAGGTACGATCCGAACACATCGTCGATCGGCACCATGTCGAATTTGAGGCCCAGGTTGAGGGCGAGAGCGCGGGCGTCGTCGATGGAGTGCTGGCTGGAGAACCGCGACGGCATCGACACCCCCCAGACGTTCTCCGGTCCAATCGCATCGGCCGCCACTGTCGCGGTGAGGGCGGAGTCGATACCCCCCGAAAGCCCGATGAGAACTCCGGAGAAGCCGTTCTTTGTCACGTAGTCGGATAGCCCGGTCGTCAGGGCCCGATAGACCTCCTCAACCGGGCCGAGCAACGCTGCCGGGTCTGCTGCATGAGGCGATGGCTCCCCGGGAAGGGGGCAGTCGACGACAAAGAAGTCCTCCTCGAATTGAGGTGATCGGTGAACCACCTGTCCCGAGGCATCGAAGACCACAGAAGCCCCGTCGAAGACGAGCTCGTCCTGGCCACCGACGAGATTCAAATAGGCGACGGCGGTCCCTCCCGCACGCGCCCTGGAGGCGAGCATGTCCTCCCGGTTCCGGGCCTTTCCGGCATGAAATGGGGAGGCATTGATGTTGAGCAGCACCTTGGCCCCGGCTGCGGCCTGGAGCCGGGGAGGTCCGTTCGCCAGCCAGATGTCCTCACAGATCGATATTCCAACCGGAACGCCGGCTATCTCCCAGATGCGATCGGGGTGCGAGCCAATAGAGAAATAGCGATCTTCGTCGAAGACCCCGTAGTTGGGCAGATGAACCTTGTGGTAGATGCCTTTGATCTCGCCATCACCGAGAAGGGCGGCTCCGTTTGCCACCCGCCGCTCCACCGAGTCGGTGGCTCGAGCCGAGGGACCCGGCGCGCGATCTACGAACCCGACCACGACATCTGTCGTCGAGGTGGTGCGGGCGATTCGGCGCAACGCCACGATTCCGGCATCGACGAAGTCGGATCGGTGGACCAGGTCTTCGGGGGGATACCCGTTTATCGCCAACTCCGGCAGCAAGAGCACCGCCGCCCCGGCCTCCGTGGCCCGGTCGATCGCCTCGACGATCCGTTGCTCGTTCCCGACAATGTCGCCGACCACGAGATTGAGTTGTGCGCCTGCAATGCGAAATGGCATAGCCGCACGTTATTCAACCTCTTAGCCTGTTGGTGTGAACGAGAGAGGAGCAAAGAGCACCAGCGGAGCTGCGGGCAGCCAGGATGCGACCGTAGCCCGGGCCACCGCCCTGCTCGGCCCGGCGCGGAGCGAGGCCCTGGCCCGCCTCGAACCTGTCCTCGCCGCCGTCGCACCCGCCTCCCTCACCGGAGACACTCTTGCCAGGCTGTGTGCCATTGCCTCGGTGAGCCGGGCGCTCCCGGCAACACTCGCCAACCATCCCGAGCTGATCATCCCTGGAACCGGCGAAGACCACTCCCTGGCACTACAGCAACGTCAGGCACTGTTCCAGATAGCCGGCGATGAGGTTCGGGGAACCATCGACCTCTCCGAGGCAATGCACCGGTACTCGACGTTCATCGACAAGCTCGTTGGAGAGACTTTGAAATCTGCACGGGAGAGGGTGGCGGCCCAGCACCCCGCAGCAGCGGAGATCGAGTTCGCGGTGATCGCAATGGGCAAGTGGGGAGCACAGGAACTCAACTACTACTCCGACATCGACCTGCTGTTTGTCCACGGCGAGCACCCTGCCGACCCCGAAGCCGGTCGTAGTGCGGCCCTGGCACTTGCCAGCAGGCTGATGGCAACCCTTTCCGATTCCACATTCGACGGACCCGGTCTCATCATCGACGCCGACCTCCGCCCCGAGGGGACGATGGGCCCTCTCACCAGGAGAATGGAGGCGTACGAACGGTATTACGAACAGTGGGCCGAGCCTTGGGAGCTTCAGGCCCTGATCAAAGCACGCCCCGCTGCGGGAAGCACCGAGCTCGGACAACAATTCGGCGCAATCGCTTCGCGCTTTGTCTGGGAGCAAGGACTCGACGTCGAGGCTCTCCGGGGTCTGCGGCGCATCAAGGCGATGACCGAGGAACGAGCGAACCCTGAAGACATCAAGCGGGCACCCGGTGGGATAAGAGACATCGAGTTCACCGTGCAGATGCTTCAGCTGGTCCACGGCAGACACGATCCGACCGTGCGTGAGCGATCCACCCTCGGCGCGTTGACCGCGCTGGAGACCGGCGAGTTCATCACCGGAGAGGAACGCTCCGAACTCGAAGAGGGATATCGATTCCTCCGTCGCCTCGAGCACCAGATCCAGCTCTGGGACCTCCGCCAGACGCACCGGTTTCCCGGGGCTGAGGAGGATCGTTCGAGACTGGCCTCCAATCTCGGTATGACAGATGCGGATGACCTGACGGCGCGATTGCGGACGACCAGAAGCCAGGCGCGAACACTCCACGAGCGGATCTACTTCCGGCCGGTCCTCGAATCTCTGGTCGGCTCCCCGAGCGCCAGGCTCGGCCCCGACCGGGCCGGTGAGCGCCTGGTTGCCCTGGGATTCGGGAATGCCCGCGAGTCGGGCCAGGCATTGGAGGAGCTGACCAAAGGGTTGAGCAGGCGCTCGCGCGCAATGCAACAGATGATGCCGTTGATGCTCGACTGGCTGTCGCTCGCGCCCGATCCGGATCTGGGGCTCAGCCAACTAAGGCTCTTGCTGGCACACACCCCCGATCACTCCTCGATGGTGGCCCTGTTGTTGAACAGCCCGACCACAGGTGAGCGTCTCGCCATGCTCCTGGGCACCGGCCAGCTTCTCGGCAACCTCATCGACCGGATCCCAGAGTCCATCCCCCGGCTGGGAAGCGACGAGGCACTCGATCACATCAGAGACCGGGACGAGGCAGCCAGTCGACTTCTCGGCTTGCTCGCCTCACGACCCGACTTCGATGACCGGATCGGAACGATCCGGCGGTTTGCTCGCCGGCGGCGCCTCCGAATCGCGGCACGGGACATCCTGAGGCACCCTCCGATCACCAAGACCATCGAAGCGCTCTCGGTCACCGCGGATGCGGCCATGATCGGCGCGCTCGAGGTAGCCGCACCCGAGCAGAGATTCGCCGTGATCGCGATGGGACGATGGGGAGGTGGAGAGCTGTCGTACGGTTCGGATCTCGATCTGATGTATGTCTACGAAGGAATGGTACGCGAGGAGGCCCTGGCTATCCCGGGCAGGCTCCGTCAGATACTCTCCGATCCGGGCAAGCACGGAGAGGGCTACGAGCTGGACGCCGGACTGCGACCCGAGGGCAAGAGTGGCCCCATCGCCAGGTCGGTCGAAAGTCTCAGCCGCTACTACGACGAGTGGGCTGAGCCCTGGGAGATCCTGGCACTGACCCGGGCGCGCGCCGTGGCCGGCCACCCCGATGTGATCCGCGCTTTCTACGACACGATCAACCCGGTTCTGTGGCGGGAGAAGATCGAGCCGGAGGTGATTCAGTCGATCCGCAAGATCAAGGCCCGGGTGGAGACCGAGCGAATCGACCCCGAAGAAGATGCCGATTTTCACATCAAACTTGGCCCGGGATCACTGAGCGACATCGAATTCGTGACCCAGTTGCTTCAGCTGAAGCACGGTGCGGCGAATCCCCACCTGCGGACCACGGTCACACCCAAGGCTCTCGGCGCTCTGCTGGAGATGGGCGTGATCCATCAGAGCGACTACAACACCCTGATCACCTCTTATGAATTCTGCACTGAGGTACGGTTGCGGCTTCATCTGCAGAGGGGCCGCTTTGCCGATTCACTGCCTTCCGACCCGGCCCAACTGTCCAAGTTGGCATCGTCGCTCGGCTATGACAGGACCGTCGAATTGCGAGAGAGGTTCCAGCAGGTCACCAGGAGGGCCCGTCGCGTTTTCGAGCGGCTCTTCTATGAGTAGGAGTCCGTTCCTAGCGGGGCGCGATTAGGCTCTAGTTGAATGCAAACCCCCGAGAGAGTCGGAGAACTGGCCGAGCGCGTCCTACCCCGCGCACTCGAGCTGCGTCGAGAACTCCATCAGAATCCCGAGCCTTCGTATCACGAATATGAGACGACACGTCTAATCAAAGAGGCGCTCGTCGCCGCCGGGCTGGACCCCGTAGGCAGGACCCCGCGCACGGGACTGTGGGTCGACAGCGGACCCGACCCTGTCTGCGCCTTTCGCGCCGACATCGATGCATTGCCCATCGACGAGCCTGCCGGCAACATCCCCGAGTCGAACAACCCGGGGTGGATGCATGCCTGCGGCCACGATGCACATTCAGCGATCGCCTTCGGCATCGCAGTGGTCATGAGCCAGCTCGACAAGGCCCCGGGTGTCCGCTTCCTCTTCCAGCCAGCCGAAGAAGGCTTCCCCGGGGGCGCAGTTGAGCTGGTTGGCGAAGGCCTGATCGACGGCCTCTCTTCGATTCTCGCATTCCACGTCGACCCCGCAATCGAGGCGGGCAGGTTCGGCATTCGCACCGGTTCTATCACCGCTAGCGCCGACAAGTTCACTATCGGCCTCACGGGTCCCGGAGGTCATACAGCGAGGCCCCATCAGACCGTCGACCTCGTTGATGCCGCCGCCCGGATCGTGGTCGACCTGCCCGCTGTGCTCCGGTCTTCGGTCGACGCCAGGCGAGCGCTCATTGTCGTGTTTGGGTCAATTCACGGCGGGACAACCGAGAACGTGATCCCGACCAGGGTGGAGCTCAAAGGCACGGCGCGCACCCTCGATCGGGAGGTCTGGGACCAACTCCCCGCCCTCATCGAGAAGACGCTCTCCAAACTGGTTGGAGTCACCGAAGCCACATACGAGTTGACCTACCAGCGAGCGATCCCCCCGGTGGTCAACGACGCCAGGGTGATGGCGAGGGTCGCCGACGGTATCAACTCCGTCTACGGCGATGACGCAATAGTCCACACCCGCACCAGCATGGGCGGGGAAGATTTCGCCAACTACCTCGATGTCGTTCCCGGCGCCCTGGTACGCCTCGGAGCCGCCAAAGGCCACGGCGACCTCCACTCGGCTGGTTTCCAGCTCGACGAGGCAGCAATCGCCCACGGAATCCGCGGCGGGGTTGCTGCCCTGCTCAATCTAGGCTCGGCTTGAGGTGAACGGCTGATGCGGATAGCAGTTCCCCGGGAGCCGGACAGTGAGCACCGTGTGGCGCTCACCCCACAGGTGGTGGTCAGAATGGTCGAGAACCGCCACCAGGTGACGATCGAGTCCGGAGCCGGCAGCGCAGCGGGGTTCAACGACGAGCAGTATCGCTCGGCAGGGGCGGACGTCAGCAGCGATCCCCTGGCCGGGGCCGACGTCGTCCTGGTCGTCGGCCCGCCGACACCGGAACTGATCGACAGAATCCCCTCCGACGCGGTATTGATCGGCTTCCTCGACCCCTTTACTGCCGGGCCCAGCGTCAAAGCCATGATCGAGCGCGGCATCACCTCATTTGCAATGGAGGCAATACCGCGCACCACTCTCGCTCAGAGCATGGACGCACTTTCGTCACAGGCCACGGCCGCTGGTTACCAGGCGGTTCTGACCGCCGCCACCACCAGTCCCCGACTGTTTCCGATGCTGGTCACCGCAGCAGGGACCGTGCCGCCGGTGAAGCTTCTCGTACTTGGAGCTGGCGTGGCTGGACTGCAGGCAATCGCAACCGCAAAACGGTTGGGAGCTGTGGTCTCCGCCTATGACATCCGACCTGAGGTCAGCCAGCAGATCGAAAGCCTTGGTGCGAAATTCGTGGCGGCGCCAGTCGATGAATCAGCTGCGGCGGCTTCGGGATATGCCAAAGAGGTGGCTGACGAGACCCAACGTCGCCAACAGGACGCTTTGAGCCCTCATGTCGCCGAGTCCGATGTTGTGATCACAACCGCACAAATCCCCGGATCGCCTGCCCCTTTGCTCGTCTCGACCGAGATGGTGGAGCGGATGCGTCCCGGCTCCGTCATCGTCGACGTGGCTGCCCCCACAGGGGGAAACTGCGAGCCGACGATTCCAGGTGAAACGATCGTCATCAACGGTGTCACCATCGTCGGAGCTCTCGACCTTGCCGGGCAGGTCGCGTACGACGCCAGTCAGATGTATGCCCGGAACGTGACTTCCCTGCTCGATCGAATGACAGGCGAAGATGGCGGTCTGTCAATGGACTTCGATGACGAGATCATCTCTGAAGCCTGCATAACCCACGAAGGCAAAGTGAAGCACCCCGTGGTGCGCAGGCGAATCTCCTCCGAGGGCACCTCATGAGTGTCCTGATCGTTGGGATCACGGTCTTCGTGCTGGCGGCTTTCGTCGGATTCGAGGTCATCAGCAAAGTACCCCCGACGCTGCACACTCCTCTGATGTCGGGCGCCAACGCGATATCGGGGATCACGATCATCGCCGCCGTAAGCGCCGCCGGCCTCGGTGCATCCGCTGCGGTCGAGATACTCGGCTTCCTCGCAGTCGTAACCGCCACGGTCAACGTGGTCGGAGGTTTCCTGGTCACCGACAGAATGCTTCAGATGTTCCGTCGGCCCGGCGGTAAGGACTCGCCCCGGGGAGGCGACAAAACGTGATCGAGCTGCTCTACCTCGGTTCGGCGGTCGCCTTTATCGTGGGTCTGAAACGTCTCGGTGGACCGAGGACGGCGCGCTCGGGCAACCGGATCGCCGCTGTCGGAATGCTGGTGGCCCTGTTGTTGGCTCTGGTCGACGCCAACATCCTCAATTGGGGCACGGTCGCCGCCGGTCTCGCAGTCGGCACAATCCTGGGAGTCTGGGGAGCGATCCGGGTGCAAATGACCGCGATGCCGCAGATGGTCGCGGTCTTCAACGGACTTGGCGGTATCGCCTCAGCTCTGGTCGCGGCGGCGGCTGTGCTGGAGGCGGACCTGCTCGTCCTCCCGGCCGAGACCACGCTGACCATTCTGATCTCGACTCTGATCGGTGCCGTGACCTTCAGCGGCAGCTTCGTCGCATTCGCCAAACTCCAAGGCCTGGTTGGCGGCAATCCGGTTGTTTTTCCCGGCCAGAAGGTCGTGAATGCCACTCTGGTGGTGGTGGCTGTCGGCGCCGGAGTCTGGACGATGGCCGACGGCAGCCAGGATGCCTATTGGATCCTGGGCGCGGTGGCGCTCATCATCGGTGTGATGACAGTGATTCCGATCGGTGGTGCCGACATGCCTGTCGTGATCTCCCTGCTCAACTCATTCTCCGGCATGGCGGCAGCCTCAGCCGGATTTGTCTTCGAGAACAATGCCCTCATCATCGGAGGTGCGTTGGTCGGGGCGGCCGGGCTGATCCTGACCATCCAAATGACAAGGGCAATGAACCGCTCCCTGGCGAACGTGCTCTTCGCCGGTTTCGGAGGCGGAGACACCGTCACGGGATCTGGCGAGATGAGCACGAAGCCGGTGAAGCGGGCTACCGCCGAAGACGCCGCTATTGCTCTCGGTTACGCAGACTCGGTGATGGTTGTGCCCGGGTATGGCCTTGCGGTCGCCCAGGCCCAGCATGCCACCCGCAAACTCGCCAACGCCCTCGAGGAGAGAGGTATCACGGTTCACTATGCGATCCATCCGGTGGCGGGACGGATGCCGGGGCATATGAACGTGCTGCTCGCGGAGGCCGATGTCCCCTACGAGCAGTTGCTCGACCTGGAACAGGCCGACCCCCAACTCCCCCAGACCGACGTGGTCCTCATCCTCGGGGCCAACGACGTCGTCAACCCCTCGGCCCGGGACGACCCGGGATCACCCATCTACGGGATGCCCATCTTCAACGTTGACCGGGCCGGCACGGTGATCGTGGTGAAGCGGAGCCTGTCTCCGGGTTTCGCAGGAATCGACAACCCGCTCTTCTACCACGACAACACTCTGATGTTCTTCGCCGACGCCAAAGACGCCCTCGAGCAGACCCTGGCAGCTTTGCGCGACGTGTAGTCGCGGCACCAGCTTCAAACGAAGAACGGGCCCCCGATCGGGGGCCCGTTCTGATGACCTGTCTAGGTCTTCTCAGGAAGCCTTGGCGGCTTTCGCTGCGGTCGACTTGGTCGTGGTCTTCTTAGCTGCAGGCTTCTTCGCCGCCGTCTTCTTCGCCGCCGTCTTGGCGGCAGGCTTCTTCGCAGCAGGCTTCTTCGCCGCCGTCTTGGC